>JAEWBD010000426.1 GCA_023391315.1 Bacteroidota bacterium
GTGTTAAGGCAGTCTTCCATGATGCTGCCGAAATAATTTTTTTATTAGCAATCGCCTGTGCCCATTTATACATATCGCTTGTTGTGCTCCAGATGCCGCCAGCTGCATACGTAATGGTAGAATCCCATCTCCATGCAGTTGCTTCAATCTGGCGCTTGGTAGAAATGGATTGATATCCTTTGGCAATATTGGTATCGGTTGAATGCGAGAAATCGAATAAAGAATGCTCCATTTGTAACGGCGTAAATATCAGGTCACGAATATTTTGTTCGTACGATTTGCTGGTTACTTTTTCAATTATCAGGCCTAATAAATAATAACCCGAGTTGCTGTAACGGAACGTAGCGCCGGGTTTAAAATCGGGTTTATGCTTCTGCATTACTTCTATTGCAAGGTCTTTATTGACAGGATTACAAACAAGCGCTGAATCTTCGGAATCAATATCATTTGTATAATTATAAATGCCCGAAGTGTGCGTTAATAAATTTTCAATCGTTATTTCATCCGCATATTTAAATTCCGGGAAATATTTGCTGAGTTTATCCTGCACGGATAGCTTTCTTTCTTCCTGCAATTTTAAAATTGCGGTTGCCGTAAATTGTTTGGTGATCGAGCCAATTTGGAAAATCGTATTGGAATCATTTAAAATAGGCGCTGCAAAATTTTTATAACCATAACTCTTTTGTAAAAGCACTTTTCCTTTTTGTACAATCAATGCATTGCCATTAAACTTATTCACTTTATTTGCAGTAACAAGGTATTCATCAAGTTTTTGTTTGATGGAATCGTTTTGGGCATTTATAATAAAATGACCTGATACGAAAAATAAAAAAAGGCCGATTGTTTTTTTCATGAGGAATATTTGTCTGCTGCAAACATCTTATTTCTTCTGCCAGGAAAATAAAACAGCATCACCCAAATCGCGATTTGAGTAATGTTGAATGCTAAATTGAGCGATTGATTAATTGGTTTGCATTGCTGCCTTGCGGAATTCGGAAGGAGAAGCCCCGGTTGACTGTTTAAATATTCTCTGAAAAGTTGCCTGTGAGCTAAAGCCACATTCCAAAGCAATGCCTGCAATTGTAAGATTGTCTGTTTCAGGTTGTCTAATTTTTTCTTTAAAGGCTTCGATGCGATATTCATTCACAAATTCGCTGAAGCTTTTGTGCAGGCTTTGATTTAAAACAAACGAAATTGTTTTTTGTGGAATGGAAGTGTATTCGGAAAGAATAGTCAAATTAAGATTTGAATGAAGAAACAATTTATCATCTGTCATGCTTTTTTTTAATAAAGCAATTGTTTGCGAAATTTTTTCGGCAGGTAAAGTTGAAGTAACAGATTGCGCTTTTTTAATAAAATTCATTTCTATTTGCGAAACAATGTATCCTTTTATACCAAGCCAGTAAATAATTACAGCAAGTGGAATATAGATGGGATACCAATCTACAGCATCTAATAATTTATAGGTAACCGAAGGAATGATATATGGAATAAGAAAAATAAGCCACCAAACCTGGAACAACATGAAAACATTAATAAACTGCTGCAGCCATTTAAGTTTTTTGTCATGGCCGGCGCAACTGTTTTGTTTTATCGATCGGAGATATTTTGCTGAAGCCAATACATAAAAACTCAGGCTCAACCATCTTGGCACATCTGCATATACATTGTACGTATCAATAAGATAACCCCAGCGGGTTGAATTGTTGCTGAAAATGCCGGCTGATAATCCAATCACATATACAATTGCAATAAGTTGCGGAATAATATCTATTATTACTGTATAAAAATGATAAGCTTTTTTGCTTGTAAACCTGAAATCATTGTTGAGTGAAGACTGAATATAAAAATATATCAGCGGCCCTATTGGCATAGCAATGATCAAGGGGATAAAGTTGGTAAGAAATTGCAATGTTGAAGAACCAAACCAATCTGAATAAGATGCATATATATCAAAACTCGCAAGAGCAATTAATAAAATCAATACAGCCAATAACCTGTTTGATTGTTTATTCTTTTTTGAAAAGAAAAGCATCGTACTGATAATAAAACCCTGTACAGAACCAAATAAAATAACTGTATTTAAAAATGATATATTCAACCGGCAATAATTATTGCAGGCAAATATAAAAAAGCATGATACTTTACAGGTTACAATATTATTAATGGTTTTTTATTTATTTTAATGTCGCTTTTAAAGAATAATGCTTATCATACACTAAACCTTTCTGTTTTATGCTGGTGAAAACTTTTGGAAGTGCTGTTTACGGCGTTGAGGCAATTACCATAACTATTGAAGTGAATGTAAGTGCCGGTCAGCATTATACCATTGTTGGCCTGCCCGATAATGCTGTAAAGGAAAGTTTGCAGCGCATGGAAAGCGCCATTAAAACCAACGACTGGTATATGCCGCGTATCAAAATTGTAGTAAACCTTGCACCTGCCGATATAAAAAAGAGCGGTTCTGCTTTTGATCTTCCCATAGCGATTGGTGTGCTCGGCGCCAGCGAACAAATTGAAGAACCCGAACGTTTGGCAGAATATATAATAATGGGAGAACTGAGTTTGGATGGAACGGTTCGCCCCATAAAAGGTGCCTTACCCATTGCCATTCAGGCGAGAAAAGAAGGCTTTAAAGGATTGATCGTTCCCAAAGCCAATGAACGCGAAGCGGGCATGGTAAATAACTTAAAAGTTTATGGTGTAAATCATATAAAAGAAGTGGTGGAATTTTTTAAAGATGAAAGTTCTTTAAAGCCTGTTGAAGTAAATACGCGGGAAGAATTTTTTGATGCCCAGCAACAGTTTGATGTAGATTTTAATGATGTAAAAGGACAGGAAAATATAAAACGTGCTTTGGAAATTGCAGCGGCCGGTGGCCATAATGCTATATTGATAGGACCACCTGGCGCCGGCAAAACCATGCTGGCGCGAAGGCTGCCTACCATACTGCCACCGTTAAGTTTATATGAAGCGCTGGAAACAACAAAAATCCATAGCGTAGCAGGCAAGTTGCCGGAGAATAGTTCCTTAATAAGCCGGCGCCCATTCCGTTCGCCCCACCATACCATCAGTGATGTGGCACTGGTGGGCGGCGGTGGTATTCCGCAACCGGGTGAATTTTCTTTAGCGCACAATGGTGTTTTGTTTTTGGTTGAATTACCCGATTTG
>JAEWBD010000018.1 GCA_023391315.1 Bacteroidota bacterium
CCGTTAGATGCACGCAACCTCGAACGTCTTGCCAAACGTGCATTCATGGGGCTTGCAAAAACAGGCGGCATTGCCAGTAACGGCAGCGGTGATTATGTAATCGCTTTTTCTGCTGATACAAGCATTCGCATTCCTTACACTGTTACGCAAAAATTATATACAACTTCCACTGTTTTTAATGATGATATGTCGCCGTTGTTTATGGCCGCTATTGAAGCCACAGAAGAAGCTATCATTAATTCTTTGTTTGCCGCCAAAACCATGAAAGGCCGCAACGGGCATACAGTTGAAGAACTGCCCAAAGACAAAGTAATTTCTCTCTTAAAAAAATACAACCGCTACCAGCCATGAGATGGGTTTTTATAAATAATGATTTTTTTGAAGAAGATAAAGCGGCTATACAAATAAGTGACCTAAGCCTGCAAAGAGGATATGGCGTGTTTGATTTTTTCAGAACAGGTAATAACAAGCCCTTATTTTTAGAAGATTATCTTGACCGGTTTTATCATTCTGCAAAAGCCATGTTTATTACTGTTCCACTTGAAAGAGAACAATTAAAAGAAATTATTTTTAAACTCATAGAAAAAAATAACCTGCCCGAAAGCGGCATCCGCATTACTGCAACCGGTGGTTATTCTCCCGATGGTTATATGCCTGTTGAAGGTAATATCATCATTCAGCAGCAACCACTAAAATTACCACCAAAAGAAAAATATGAAAGCGGTATAAAAATCATTACGCATGAATATCTGCGCGATCTTCCATCTGTAAAATCCATCAATTATCTAATGGGTGTATGGCTCCAAAAAGAAGTAAAAGAAAAACAGGCAGATGATGTATTGTATTATAAACATGATGTTATAAGTGAGTTTCCGCGTTCCAACATATTCATCATAAACAATAACGGAGAATTGTTAACCCCGGCTAATAATATTCTTGCCGGCATAACACGTAAAAAAGTTCTGGAACTGGCTAAAGATATCATGCCTGTTACTGTGCGTGATATTACATTAACCGAACTCAAAAATGCCAATGAAGTTTTCATGACCAGTACTACTAAACGTTTATTACCAGTTGTTGAAATTGATGGTAAAAAAATTGGCGATGGTAAACCGGGAAAGATCACCACCGCATTATATAAATTGTTTTTAGAGATGGAAAAACAGCAAGCCACATATTAAAGCCGGAAGCCTGAAATGGAATATGCTGATAAATTATCAGCATAATAAAAAGTTATTAAGCTGCCCGTAGTGCACATATTTCTTGCTGCAGCATTACCTTAGAATTTATTCTTCCAATATGGAAAACAATACACAACGGTTTAGTAACAGGGTGAACGACTATGTAAAATACCGCCCGGCTTATCCTGCTGAAATTATTCCTTTTCTTGAGCAGGCCATTCGTTTAAGAAAAGACAGTGTTATTGCTGATATCGGCTCCGGCACAGGCATATTTGCTAAAAACTTTTTAGATTATGGCAATACCGTATATGCCGTGGAACCCAACACGGCTATGCGCCACAAAGCAGAAGAGTTATTGCAGGAGTATTCAAATTTTATTAGTATTAACGGTACGGCAGAGCAAACAAATTTACAGGATGGGGCTGCTGACCTGGTAACGGCAGCACAAGCGTTTCATTGGTTTGACGTACCGAAAACCAAAGCAGAGTTTAAACGTATTTTAAAACCAGGCGGTTATTGCTGCCTGGTATGGAATGAAAGACACACCACTTCATCTTTTGAGCAGGCCTATGAACAACTGCTGTTTGATTATTCACTTGATTACTCCAAAGTAGACCATAAAAATATTAATGATAAAATAATTGCTGATTTTTATGCGCCGGCACAGTTTATAAAGCAAAGCTTCGGTAACAAGCAGGTCTTCGATTTTGAATCGCTCAAGGGAAGACTGCTCTCTTCTTCTTATGCGCCTGGTAAAGATCATCCCAAACACAATGCAATGATTGAAAGCCTTCGAAAAATATTTGGCAGGTTTAATCAAAATAATACTATAGAATTCAGGTACGATACAAAATTGTATGTTGGCAGGTTGTAACTGTAATTAACCGGCCTGATGGCATTGATTTCACGGCGCCGCTAAAATCAAAGAAAATGGATGTTGTATTTTAGCAACGTATGATTCATCATAGTTTGTTGCTTATTATTTCGTTGTTCTTTGCAATGGCTTTATTGTTTGTGTTAAGCCAGCGCATAAAAATATCCTATCCTATTTTCCTGGTTATTGGCGGGCTGTGCATATCGTTCATTCCGCAAATACCTAACATAAGCATAAACCCCGATATAGTATTTCTCATCTTCCTTCCTCCCCTGCTGTTTGATGCTGCATGGCATACATCATGGAATAATTTCTGGAAATGGAAACGGTCTATTTTTTTGCTTGGGTTTGGACTGGTATTTTTTACATCAATGGCAATAGCACATTTCTCCGTGAGCATTATTCCCGGCTTTACACTCGCAATGGGTTTCCTGCTGGGCGGTATTATTTCACCGCCGGATGCTGTGGCGGCAGCATCTGTATTAAAGGGCGCAAAAATTCCCAAAAGGGGCATCACCATCCTGGAAGGCGAAAGCCTCGTAAACGATGCGGCATCACTCACCGTATTTTCATTTGCTTTGGCCGCTATAAAAACAGGCGATTTTGTAGCGCAGAATGCTATTGTAAACTTTTTTGAACTTGCGGTTATGGGTGTTTTTGTGGGATTGGTAATTGCTCATGTGCTATTCTTTGTGTTAACAGCCTGGGCAAGGTCTTCCAGCATTACAACGCCCATCACGCTGATAGCGCCTTACCTCATGTATATTATTGCAGAACAGTTTCACTGGTCTGGTGTATTGGCTGTGGTTAGCGGCGGATTGTTCTTATCGTTCCGCTCAAAAGATTTTCTCAACTATCATACACGTATTCAAACAAAAGAAGTATGGGAAACCATCGACTTCCTATTAAATGGTTTTGTATTCATATTAATTGGCCTGGAGCTACCCGTAATTATGGAAGGCCTTAAAGGGGAATATGATATTGATGTGGCCATAAAATATGCGCTTATTATTGCTGGTATTGTAATTGCGTTAAGAATTATACTGGTGTACCTGATAGAATTTATTCCAAGATGGCTTAGCCCAACCATCAGGAAAAAAGAAAAAAGCCCGGGGCTGAAGTTTCCCTTTATTATAGGCTGGTCTGGCATGAGGGGCGTTGTATCGCTGGCTTCTGCACTGGCTATCCCGCTTACATTGGATGATGGCAGCACCTTTCCGCACAGGAATCTTATTCTTTTTATAACGTTTGTAATTATTCTTGCAACGCTTGTTTTCCAGGGC
>JAEWBD010000082.1 GCA_023391315.1 Bacteroidota bacterium
ATCATAAGTGCACCGGTATTCATAAGATAGGCTTTCATGTCTTCGTGTGCGCTCCTGGCGCCCAGTGTAAACAATACCGAAATAGTGCCGGCGCCTGCGGTAACCGGAAATGCAATAGGGTAAAAAAGTTTATCCTGCAACCTGTCAACATCAACGGCTGCTGCGGTATGTGCAGCCTTTACCTGGTTTTCTGATGAATTATTACCGGCAGATAAAGATTCCCATCCCATTTTGCAAATCATTATACCACCGGCCAATTGTATAACCGGTATGGAAATTCCAAACAACTCCAGTATCCAGTGCCCTATAAATAGGGTTACAGTGCAAATGATAAAAGCATATATGGCTATTCTTTTTACTGCATTTTTTCTTTGCTTGCGTGTAAGGTTATCAAAATACGGGTTCAGGATAAATGCGGTGCCGATAGGATTCACGACCGGGAATAAAGTTATAATGCCTATAAACACCAGGTGAATTAAAGACTGGTAATCTTCCTGCATAACATAAAAATAATAACAAGCAATTTAAGCAATTGATTGGTGGCACAGGCAAATCCTTAGCTGTATCTTAAGATGTGATTACTTATCCTAAGTCAATGCAGGCCCCATAGGTGCGTAATAAATTTGTGTAAAAAGAGAGGTTAATATGAAAACATTGCAGGCATACGCAGTAATTAATGAAACCAGCAATACAAACACTTTACAAAAAATAGCAGCAGGCATTCAGCACCTGCATATTACTTATGAAAATAATATAGAGAATGCTGTAAATGCCATGAGCGGGCAAAACTTTCAGTTACTTATTATAGACAAAGCTTTGCCGGAAGCTGAAATAAAGAAATTGAACCGTTTGATGGAATTATTGCATCCTGATGCAGCCACAACAGTATTTAATCAGCAGGATGAAGATTATATGCGTTTTAAGCTAAGCGGACTGATGTTAAAGTGGGAAGAAGCACAATCGGAGGGCAAGGTGAATTTTATTGACAACCCGGAGCTGTAAGTAGGTGCGAAACGTTTCAATCACATTGAAACATTTTTCGTTTTAACTTTCAGCCATGAAAATATTTAATATCACCTGTTGCATATTGTTTGTTTTGTTCGCTGCATTGCAGTACAACGATCCCGATGGCATTAAATGGATCATTATTTATTTATATCCGGCAATTTTATGCTGGCTGGCTTTCAGGAATAAATTTTATCCTTCGGCTTATATTATCGGCATCATTGTTTACCTGGGGTATGCTATTTATAAAGTGTTTGATGCAAACGGGCTGATTGACTGGGCAACCAAGCATAATGCTGAAGATATTGCTGCAACAATGAAGGCCGAAAAACCATGGATTGAAGAAACCCGTGAATTTTTCGGCCTTGCTATATTAATAGTTGTATTAATTATCAACTATGTATATGCCCGCCGGCGGCGGAAAGTTTAAAACCGCTATTTAAATTGTACATAGGTAATACCAGCCCGTGCTGTTTCCTTTGCATCAGCAGCTTTTGAAACAATATAGACTGTATGATAGCCTGAACCGGTTACCGGCTCCAGCTTTATGTTTACCATAGCATTATTCTGTTTGCCTGCCGGTGGCCCCAGCGCACCTTTACCCAATAACTTCCCATCGGGTGCATCCAGCCTTATTTCAAAATCAAAACCATATTTTGGCGGAAACTGCCAGCCAAGCATCAGTATTGTACCTGTAACGCCGGTTAGGTCAATGCTATCCAATGCAAACCATCCCTGCTGCAGAGGCACCACCATTAAATTGTTGCCGTTAAAGCTAAAGGTTGAATAGCCTTCTTTTTTCTCGGTGCCTTTAAATGTCACTGTATTGCTGCCCAATACAGCTACGCTTCTCCCGGTTAAAGCTTTAATATTATTGCCACCTTTATCGGTATAGCTTGCAGAAAGCACCATTGCAGCGCCGGGTTTTACATCGGAAGGGGGCACTATGCTACCGCTTGCCGGCAACGATTTTTTACTGGTATGCTCGCCGGAGAGCGATAATATCCAGCCTACAATTTGACTGGCATCGCTTTGCGGAAGATTAGGATGGGCTGCCATTACGGTTTCACCCCAAACACCGCCGCCACCTTTAATGATCTTTTGTATGAGATAATTGGCTGCCCTGCGGTCTTTCGCATATTTCTGGGATACTTCTATGAAAGACGGGCCGATAGATTTTTCATTCTCTTTATGGCAGCTCTTGCAATCCAGCGTTTGTGTGAGTATTTTACCGGCGATAGGAGCTGTTTCAAGGTCTGTGCCGCTAACAAATTTCCGCTTTCCGTAGTTTTCAATATAATCAACCGAAACATACAGGTTGGCCGGATCAATTTTGGAAGTATCTTTTGGATCGCTAACCGTTACGCTATAGTTAATCGGCCGGCCTGGAACATAGAAAGATTTATTTGGATTGTTAAGCTGAATGTCTACACCCGGTGTTTCATTACCTGCATAAACGGCTATAGGTTCACTCACAGAAGAATCGCCTGCGGCATCTTTGGCTGTAACCGTAAGCCTGTAATCGCCTGCGGCAGTATAGCTGAAATCAAATTGCGGTGTGGTGGTTTCTTTTACAGTGCCATTACCCAGGTTCCAGTAATAAGTTATTTTATCATTTTCCGGGTCTTTAGCTTCAACCGTTGCCGTACCGTTAAATGGCAGTGCGCCCGTGGTTTTATTTACTTTAACCGAAGTGATTTTTGGCGCCCGGTTGCCGGATATGTAATCAATCCTCGACAAACCGGCATCAGGGTTTTCCTGGAACCAGCCGGAACCGTATTCGAGCAAATATATTCTGCCATCAGGCCCAACTTCCATATCAATACAGTTGTTTAGTTTGATGTTTTCAAAGAATGGCTCCATCTTATCAAAATCCCCGTTTGGCAGCATGGTTACTGCCTTTATCCAGCCACGCATCCAGTCGTAAATAAGCAGTTTGCCATTATAATAATCCGGCAGCCTTGTTTCCTTGGGAAACATATCTGTATAATATACCGGGCCGGCCATTGCATTCCTGCTGCCTGTGCCTACCTGTGGAAAATCGGGCGAAGCTGCATAAGGATACCATATAAATGCCGGGTTTGCAGGAGGCAGGTTTCTAAGACCGGTATTATTACGTGAAGTATTTACCGGGTGCGCCGGATCGAATGCCGGCCCGCTTTTTCCGGTTGCATAATCATACTCATGGTAAGCATAATTATTCCCCACAAATAAAGGCCAGCCAAAGAAACCGGCTTTGCGTGCCTGGTTCACCTCGTCGTAGCCGCGGGGGCCACGTATTGCAAGGCTGTCATTATTGGCATCGGGCCCTACCTCACCCCAATATAAATAACTGTTTTTCTGGTCAACAGAAATGCGGTAAGGATTACGGTCGCCCATTACATAAATTTCGGGGCGTGTGCTGTCTTGCCCTTTTGAAAAGAGATTCCCATCGGGAATTTCATAAGTGCCATCATCTTTTACGCGTATGCGCAAAATTTTACCACGCAAATCATTGGTATTGCCGGCTGACCTGCGGGCGTCGTATTGCTGGTGGCCGGGTATATCATTCAGCGGCGCAAAACTGTTGGATACATATTTCACGCCCGGCTCATTAAACGGTGTGGAATTGTCGCCGGTAGAAAGATATAATAAACCATCAGGGCCAAATGCAATAGACCCTCCGGTATGGCAGCATATTTCGCGCTGGGAGTGTACATCGAGGATCACTTTTTCAGAAGCCATATCGAGTGTGTCATTCTTAAATGTAAAGCGGGAGAGTCGGTTTACCGAAGTGTCGATGGGGCTGTAATAAAGATATATCCAGTTATTTTTTGCATAATTGGGGTCTTTGGCAAGACCAAGGAAACCTTCCTCTGCATTTACACCGGGTGTGCTTGTGTGCCAATAAACATCGAGATGGCCAACCTGCTTTACTGTCTTCGTATCGTTTTTGTATAATTTTAATTCACCGCGGCGCTGTGCAATCAATACATCAAAGTTGGGAAGAATGGTCATTTCAGTAGGCTCAAAAAACTCTCCTTCCACCAGTTGTGTTTTTACAAACCGGTCTGCATCCGGCGGGGCTTGTGTTTTGGCTTTGGCATAATTCAGTTTAAGATTATCGCCAATTGCATACTGAATGCCACCCAGTAATAATTTCAGGTAATCAGGTTCGGTATATGATTCTTTTGTATGGCCAAGGGCTGTATAAAATGAACGTCCGCCATCAAATTCATGAAACCAGGTCATTGGGTGATAGCCCATGCGCTTGCCGCCGTTGTAAGTGTTTTCATCAATTGTAATTAATACATGAACATTGGCAGAATCGAACTTTTTAAAGCTATAAAATTCATCAGTGCGTTTCCATTGTTTGGGCAAATGCTTGGTGGCATTATTGGTTTGATCGATGACTTCCAAAACGCCTTCCTGCACATTATGCGCGGTATCGTGAATGCCGGGATGATCGTAGAAATAACCGCCAACCAGCCTTCCATACCAGCCCCAGTCGTATTCGGTATCTGCGGCCGCATGCACGCCCACATATCCGCCGCCTGCCTGTATGTAGCGCTCAAAAGCTGCTTCCTGCCTGTAATTGAGCACATCGCCGGTAGTGCTTAAAAATATTACGGCTGAATATTTTTCCAGTGTGCTGTCAGTAAACATTTCAGGGTTTGTGGTAGTGTCCACATCAAAATTGTTTTCCTGGCCGAGCTTTTGAATGGCCGCAATGCCTTCCGGAATGGCATCGTGATGAAACCCTTTTGTTAAGCTGAAAACAAGTACACGGGGCTTTTCGCTTCTTTTATTGCTGCAGGAATAATATGCAATTACAATTGCAGTTAGTGTGGCAAATACGAGCAATTTCTTCATGTGGCTATGCAGTTTTTATGATTTTGAAGGCCTTAAAATTAAGTGGTATGCGCAATAAATTTGTTGGTTACCAATAAATTTTATTTTAAACAAATATGAATAGATTATACTGTTTTATTGTTTGTCCGCATATTCGTTATTTATTAAGGAAAATTAAAAGCAAATGAGACGAAAGTAAAAAATCAAAATACGAAAAGTGGTTTTTTGCAGATATAACAGAGACTGACGCTGAACAGAGGCCGGCTTCATTGTCAAATTTTTACATCATGCCTTAACAAAAGAGCGCCTTATTCCCAAAGAATAAGGCGCTCTCATTTATATTGTAATAATATTATTCTTTCACCCTTTCAACGTAATCGCCGGTCTTTGTATTGATGCGGACAACTTCGCCATCATTTACAAACAGCGGCACCTGCACAGTAGCGCCGGTTTCCACCGTAGCTGCTTTTAAAGCGCGGGTAGCAGTATCGCCACGAAGGCCCGGTTCTGTATAAGTTATTTTTAAAGCAATTTTTTCAGGCAGTTCGGCCGAAATAGCTTGCTCGGTTTCGGTATTGATGCTTACAAAAACTTCACCACCTTCTTTTAAAAACTGCGGCGCATCAATCATGCTTTCCGGCAAAGCCACCTGTTCAAAGGTTTCATTATCCATGAAGTTGTAACCGCTATCATCTTTATACAAAAACTGGTATGCTTTCTTTTCAACCCTTACAGGAAAAATATTTTCACCGCTGTTCCAGGTTTTTTCAATGGTGCGGCTGTTATCAACGCCCTTTAATTTAGCCCAAACCTTTGCGGCGGCGCGGGCTGTTTTATTTTCACCAAACTCAACCACAGTATAAAGGCTTCCGTCGAGTTTCAATATCATGCCGCGTGAAATATCTGATGTTGTTGCCATACTTTACTTTTTAATAGGGCGGCAAAAGTATGGATTCAATTTTAAAAAACGGAAAATCTACCGGCAGCTCGATTCATTGCCCGTGTAATAACCGCTTTCGGGCGCACCGTTTAATATGCTGCTAAAAAAACAGGATTCATTAATGGCCAGGAAATTAGAATTATAAGGTAGATGGCTGCCGGCAGGGTCAATATGTGCCACTACCGCCGTTTCCAGCATAGAAGCTTTGGTGTATAAGCTTTCGCTTCCATAAACGAAGGGCGTATTGTCGCAACCGTAAGTATGGCCTTTGTCAACCGGGATAACTTCGTCTTTTTCACCATGAAAAAAAATCATAGGCACCACGTTCAATGCTGTTATATAGGCCGGATCGGGAAGACAGCCAGAGTTGGCTGCAATGCCCCTGATGGTATATGTGTTCGTAAGGCTGTTGGTGGCATTGTCCAGGCTGCCCAGCCTGGTTTCCACGCCTGGGATCATGTTGCTGAAATCGCTTTGGGAAAGATAAACCGTGTTTAAAACCGTAACGGCACCGGCGCTGTTGCCCGACAGGAAAATTTTTGAAGCATCCACATGATAGGCTGCCGCATTCGCTACCATATAACGCAAGGCTGCTTTTGTATCCTGGACTGCCATATAAGAAGCGTATTCTGTTTGCTGCGGATCTACGGTACAGGGGCTGCTGCCGTCTTCCGGAATGAGACGGTAGTCAATTGAAACGGCCACAAAACCTGAATCGACAAATTTTAGCATTAAAGCCGATGCATCCTCTTTATTGCCTTCGCTAAACCCTCCGCCATGTACATACAACACCATGGGGAATGTTTGGTTGTCGGCAGCGCCTGCGGGCACATACACATCCAGTTTAAGATCAACCTGTTTATTAGCATTTATATCCGTATTCGTTCCATATTGCAGGTTTTTATAGGTATCCGCCCTGCGGTTGCTGCGGCGGGGGGAACTTTCTTTGAGGCATGAAGTAATTAAAAAAAGGGCGGACAGTAAAGTAATAAAAGGTATGGATAAAAGCTTTCTGGATAAATTCATATACAAGTTTTCAGCACTAAGATTATATTTTGAACGTAAAGTTTAAACGTTGCGGTATTGGCAAAAGCTATACCATTAAATTTACCGCCATAAAAAACGAAAATTCAATACAGATATTTTAATTCATTTATGCTTATATGAAACAAAAACCGGTGCACGCAGCCATGCAGGGATTTCTGGATGGACAGGTTATTTTGATTGACAAGCCTTTACGCTGGACGTCGTTTGACGCTGTTAAGAAAATAAGAATTCTTACCGGCGTTTCAAAAGTGGGTCATGCCGGCACTTTAGACCCGCTTGCCACCGGCCTGCTCATAATTTGTACAGGAAAGTTTACCAAAAAGATCAATGAGTATATGGGTATGGAAAAAGAATATACCGGCTCATTTACCCTTGGTGCGGTAACACCTACGTTTGATCTTGAAAGCGAACCTACAGATTTTAAAGCGATAGACCACCTTACTGAAACAGATTTACAGCGGGCTGCACAATCTTTAACAGGAGAAATATGGCAAACCCCGCCTATTCATTCGGCTATAAAAAAAGAAGGTAAGCCTGTTTACCTGCTGGCCCGCAAAGGGCATGAAGTAAAGCTTGAGCCGAGAAAAATAACCATCAGCACTTTTGATATTACTAAAATTGAATTACCGGTTATTGAGTTCAGGGTGGTGTGTACCACCGGAACTTATATACGAAGCCTTGCCAGCGATTTTGGCAAAGCGCTGGGCGCCGGCGCTTATTTAAGCAGCCTGAGAAGAACACGCATTGGCAGTTTTTCAGTTAACGATGCCATGTCGCCTTTACAGTTTGAAGAAAAAATAAAAAATATGAAGCAGGCATCAGAAGGGCAGCCCAATGCCTAACTGTACCGCATAATTATTTCGTTTAGGGCCTACGAGGTTTCCATTTACGTCATACCTGTCGAATTCATGATTGCGCCAGGTAAAATTTGAAATATCGAGCCAGCCGTTGTTTTCAAGACGCGCAGGGTCTTTCAGCTTTATGCCCATATCAACCCTTATTAAAAAATAATTAAAGTCGAAGCGCAGGCCGGTGCCAACGCCTATGGCAATATCTCTTCCGAGGCGGCTTATATTAAATTCACTTTGAGGATTATTAGGGTCTTTCCGCACGTTCCATATATTACCCGCATCCACAAAAAAAGCGCCATTAAGATTAAGGCTTGAATAATGCGCAATAGGATAGCGG
>JAEWBD010000085.1 GCA_023391315.1 Bacteroidota bacterium
ATATACTTCTGCATCCGCAAGCTTTGCCAATGATAATTTACCAGCAGAAGAAAGTGACTGGATAGGCTTTGCAAAATTCTTTGGCAACACCAAAGAATTTACCATTCGTAATACCACCGATGTAACAACAAGCAGCGGTACCAATGATGCCGATGGCATTGAGCTAACAGCTTCACCATTCACTTTAAACTTCAATAATATAGCAGCAGGATTACCACAAGGTGTATTTGTAAAAACAGCTTCTTCATCCACATCCGTTGGTGCTGATGGAGTTTACAGCGGCAACCAGTCTTCCTGGAGCAATACATCATCCGGTTTTAAAAATTATGCAAGCGCAACCGGCTTGAACGCAGCAAGCAGTTCTGCAGACCAAAATGCTTCAGCCAACCGGGCATTGGGTGTAAAACAAACAGGTTCAACGGGTTTTGATCCCGGCGCTGCGTTTGTTTTTGAAATAAACAATACAAGCGGTAAAACAAATATCAGCTTAAGTTTCTTACTTCAATCTTTGGCTGATGGTGTTGGCCGCACAACAATCTGGCAAGTTGATTATGCGATTGGAGATAATCCAAACACATTCATTCCTGTAACCACATCTCCTTCATCAATAGCCACAGGTTCAGCTTTCAGCAGTACACCTGTAACGGTAAATTTTGGAGCTGCTTTGGATAATAAAAATTCCAAAGTTTGGATCCGTATTGTTACACTGAGTGCAACCACCGGCAGCGGCAGCAGGGCTTCAACCGGCATAGATGATGTGGAGTTAAAATGGAACTGAATTATGATAAGCTTTATCAGAATAAATTCCATCGGCACTGCAAAGCCGGTTTGATGAAGTTGAAATATGCATTCAATTTTTTGCTCTCCGGTCAGACAGCTTTCATGGGCTGGCCGCTAAAAATATTCCGCATCATCCGCAATCATTTTTATTTTACCGGAGCTTTCATATTTGCGGTATTTGTCAGCAATATCTTTGGATTGTTTTTGATGATTGATATATAAATCACCGTCTTTCCATTCAATGGTATAACCTTTCTTTTTATCAATTAAACCATCGGCGGCAAGCACGTCAGTAAAATCTTTCATTTGCTGCAGCTTTACTTTTGCGTTTTCAATACCGGCTTTTGCATTGGCCATTGCAGCATCAATTTGCTGTTGTAATTTTTCACTATTAAACTGCGATTTAAAATCTTCGCTATCAAACTTTTGCTGTAATGTCTGCATATCTTTTTGCATCTTGGTAAAATCAACCTTTGCAATTTCTGCCCGCGCTTTTTGCATGGAAACATTGGCATCTTGTTGAACCTTATCCCAGTTAATTTTATCAAAACTTGCCTTCATCTGTTTTTCCATCGCTTTAAAATCCACAGAGGAAAGTGCCTTGGCAATATCTTTATTTACATCAATCTTTATCTCATTCATTTGCTTGTTAAGCTTTACCATGTTTTCATTAAGCGCTTCTATTGCTTTATCAAAATCTTTGACATTGCTCTCAGGCAATGTGTCGGGTTTATTGATGGTTTCAGCCATCTTCCTGTTGGCGTAATTATACATGCAGGGATTTTCCCAGGAACAAAGCAGCAAAGCTGTTGCAGACAGCACAAATAATCTTATTCCAAAAAGTTGGCGGAATGTCTTTTTCATATTGTGTGGTTTTGATTAACGAATTTTTTCGTACATCAAACGTACGATTATCTTCGTATAATGTTACAACCATTATTTTCTTTAAGAAAACTTAAACAAATAATAGAAAACTGCTGAACTATTTGATTAAGGTGGAAATGGAATACCGGTCAGACGCTTCAGGAATTCTATGCTTTGCTGACCACTTGAAAGCGTCGGGCCGGCAGCTGATAATGATATTTTATCACCAAAAAAATTTAAAAAAGAGGGCGTTATAGTGAAAGGCTTGTCGCCTGCGTTAAAATGCGGGCATCAAATACCTGTTCAAAGTTTTTAACCAGCTTTTCTTTCACGTCATTCATATTAATGGCATATCCAAGTTCTTTTTGCATGGAAGTTACCTGCTTATCCTGTATGCCGCAGGGTGTAATAAAATTGAAGTAATTAAGATCAACATTTACGTTTAAAGCAAAACCATGCATGGTAATCCATCGGCTGCAGCGAATGCCCATTGCACAAATTTTTCTTTCCTTTCCTTTAGTAGCTGCATCAAGCCAAACGCCGGTTTCCCCTTTACTCCGCTCTCCTTTCAGGCCATATTCGCCAATAGTTAAAATAATAACTTCTTCAAGACTGCGCAGGTACCAGCCAAGATCAGTTTTATAATTATCCAGGTCTAAAACAGGATAACCTACAAGTTGCTCCGGCCCGTGAAAAGTAATATCCCCGCCCCTGTTTATATGAAAATATTCAATGCCTCTTGCTGCAAGCATCTGGTCATTGATGAGCAGGTTTTTCTCTTTGCCATTCTTTCCCAATGTATAAACGGGGTTATGTTCAACAAACAGTAAATAGTCCGGCTGGTTTAAATTCTCCTGCTTTGCCTTTATTTTTTGCTGAAGCAATTCCTCCTGGTAATCCCAGGTTTGCTTATAAGGGCGGCGGCCTAAATCCTGCAAAATAATTTCACGCATGCCGCAAAATTACGATAAGTGATGAAGCAACTTATTTTTGCAGCAATGAACCAGGATGAAGAGGTTATAAAAGAAGAGCCCGCAGAAGAATTATACGAGCGCAAAACGTTTAAAGTAGATGCCGGCCAGGAACCCCTGCGCATTGACAAATGGGTACAGCAGCGCATTGAAAATGCCAGCCGTAATAAAGTGCAGCAGGCCATTGAAGCGGCTTTTTTAACGGTAAATGGCAACCCTGTAAAAAGTAATTATAAAGTAAAGCCAGGCGATCATATTCTTTTAATGAGCCTCATAAACCCCGAATACACAGAAGTCAAGGCTGAAAATATTCCTTTGAATATAGTGTATGAAGATGATGATGTAATGGTATTAAACAAGCCGCCAAATATGGTTGTGCACCCGGGTGTGGGCAATTACACAGGCACATTATTAAATGGTATTGCTTATTATTTGCTACAGCAAAAACCGGGTATAACAGAAGACGATTTACCAAGGTATGGCCTTGTTCACCGCATTGATAAAAATACAACCGGCTTGATCGTGCTTGCCAAAACAGCCGAAGCAGCGGCGCATCTTGCCAAACAGTTTTTCAATCATACGGTTTCAAGAAAATACACTGCCGTGGTTTGGGGAAATATAGAAAATGATGAAGGTACTATTGTGGCGCATGTGGGCAGGCATTTGCGCCATCGCAAAATGTTTGATGCTTATCCTGAAGGCGATCATGGCAAGCATGCCATTACCCATTATAAAGTGATAGAAAGGTTTAATTACGTAACTGAAGTTGAGTGCAGGCTTGAAACCGGGAGAACGCACCAGATACGTGTGCACATGAAACATATCGGCCACACTTTATTTAATGATAAGGAATATGGCGGCGATAAAATTTTAAAAGGAACAATCTATACCAAATACAAACAGTTTGTAGAAAACTGTTTTGAAATTTGTCCGCGTGTTGCCCTGCATGCGGCTACACTGGGTTTCGTTCATCCCAAAACAAATAAGGAATTGTTTTTTGAAGCGCCGCTGCCCGATGATATGCGCCTGCTGATTGAGAAATGGAGAAGCTATACAAATAAAAAATAAACCGGCAAACAGTGTTCAATATAGTTTGTTGCCGGTAACTGTTATTTATAAAAATGGTTGTAAACTATTTTGCATCCAGTTGCTTCAGGTATTCGTAAATATCTTTCCACCCGGTGGTTTCAAGCGCCAATGCTGTTTCGCGCAATACTTCAACCGTATCAGTTATTTCTTTCATGCCAAGGCCTTCATTGCGATGTATCCAAAGGCATTTGCAGCCCATGTTTTTTGCTAACTGAACATCGGTTATCCTGTCGCCGATAACAAAGGAATTGGGCACATCATAATTGGGATCGTCCAGGTAATGCTTTATTAAACCAATGCGCGGTTTGCGGTTTGGCGATTTTTCATGCTTGAAAGAAGGATCAAAATATACAGCACTGAAATTAATGCCTTCATTTTCAAAACTCTTCATTATAAAATCCTGTATCGGTTGAAAATGGCTGTATGGAAATGATTCCGTGCCCAAACCATCCTGGTTGCTTACGACTACCAGTTCATAATCCAGTTCTGTTGCAATCAGGTTAAGGTATTTAAATACATGCGGAAAAAACTGGAGTTTATCCCAGCTATCAATATTGCCTCCTTTGGGCTCAATGATCAATGTACCATCGCGGTCGATAAATAAAAGTTTCTTTGCCATGGCTGCAATAATACTTTAAGTTGAAGAATCACAGAAATACAAATCTTGCCTGCATATAAAAACATTGCTTATTTTTAAAAATCTTATCATCTAACGAATTTACCATGAACAATTCAAGAAGGAATTTTATAAAACAAAGCACTTTTACAATGGCAGCACTTTCATTGTCTAAAACCAAATCTTTTGCGTCTGCCTTTGCTGCAGATCATATTACAGGCGTTCAGTTGTATTCTGTGAGGGATGATATGGACAAAGACCCGTCGGGCACTTTAAAACAGCTGGCCGCCATGGGTTACCAATATGTAGAACACGCCAATTACAGGAACAGGAAATTTTATGGATACACCGCGCCGGAATTTAAAAAGCTTTTAGATGATCTCGGTTTGAAAATGCGCAGCGGCCACACGGTTATGACCGCAGCGCATTGGGATAATGCCAAAAATGATTTTACCGACGTTTGGAAACAAACCGTGGAAGACGCCGCCATACTGGGCCAGTTATATGTTATAAGCCCCTGGCTTGATGAAGCACTGAGAACAGATATGGACAAGCTTAAAAAAATGATGGAAATATTTAACAAGAGCGGAGAGCTTTGTGGCAAATACAATATGAAGTTTGGTTTTCATAACCACGATTTTGAAATTGTTACAAAAGTGGGCGATGGGAATTTATATGATTTCATCATTAAAAACACCGATCCAAATCTTGTAATCCAGCAGATAGATATTGGCAACATGTATGGCAATGGCGGCAGGGCAATTGAGATAATGAAGAAATATCCCGGCCGTTTTCAATCGATGCATGTAAAAGATGAGATAAAAGCCTCCAAAGGTGAAATGGGCGGCGAGCCTTATGAAAGTGCCGTGCTTGGCAAAGGCGTTTTAAATGTGCGGGAAATTCTTGATTATGGTAAAAACCACGGCGGCACCAAACATTTTATTATAGAACAGGAATCTTACCAGGGCCAGGCGCCACTGGATGCCATGAAAGAAGACCTGGCTATGATGAAGAAATGGGGATATTAAATAAACACACAAATTAATGTAAATGTAAAGCGCTCTCAAAAGGAGCGTTTTGCGTTTTATTTCACTCTCCCGGCGAGTCGCAGCAATGAAACAGATTTGAGTTAATTCATTACCTTCACGCCCTACCAAAATTGACTGTGAAGCAGATAAACCAACCCCTGATAAAAAAGTATCTCGTTGCTGCAGGTATTGTATTGTTTATTTTATTTGGGCTGAATTCTTTTGGGCAGGCCCCAACCATAACATCATTTGCACCTACTACCATTTGCCAGGGGGATGAAATAACTATAACAGGAACAAACTTTACAGGAACAAAACAAGTAGTAATAGGCAATTTGGAAGCAGCGGATTTTGATGTAAAGAATGCCACTACAATTGTAGCGCATGCAGACAAAGATGCAAAATCGGGTACAGTTTATGTCACAAACCAAAAAGGCACATCGAATAAGCAAAACATAACAATAAAAGCAGCACCACAACCATCTTTGTTTGATATCAGCACAAACGATCTTCAGTTTAAAAATTGCAACGGGAATTCCATTTATCAGTTGATTGTTCAGAACACATCGGTCTTAACGTCGCAATCCTATGTTTGTGATATTGATTGGGGGGACGGATCAAGTCATTTTAACCAACTTAATTGGGGGCATGGCGCTACAACCACTCATACTTATAATGGACACGGATACTTTGATATAACATTTACAATAACACCACAGGATGGAGACTGCCCAAAAGTCAAAAAATATAAGTTTTATAATGGTACAAACCCTTTGGCTAATATTACAACAACAACGTCAACACTGGGTTTATGTGCTCCTGCAGAAATCACATTTATAATTGGCAGATGGACAGCAAATACTTCAGATACTTATTATCATTTAAATTTTGGAGATGGAACAGATACAACTTTGACACATCCTTTAAATACCACGGGAGAAGATTTTTTTGTACCCCACATCTATACAAAGTCATCGTGCCCCGGAGGATATTTTACGGCGCAACTCACGCCAGACAACGGGTGTTCTACCACCTATACTGTTGATAAAATCAATATTGTAACAAAACCAAAAGCAGATTTCAGCCTTCGTTCAACCGCTGTTTGTATAAATGAATCTGTATGTTTTGACAACAAAACAACAGAGGGTTATAGCGGAACAAGCTGTTTAACCTTTACCACTTACACCTGGGACTTTGGAGATGGAACAACATCCAATGAATATGAACCTTGCCATAAATATAATAAACCGGGAACTTATTCTGTTAAGCTTGTAGCCTCGAATGCCTCATGTGGTGATGATGTAATAACAAAAACCATTACAGTAAAGCAAACATCTACATCACCGGCAGTAAACGCCACTGACATTAAGTACTGCCAATATGAAACCGCAGTACCGCTTAAAGTCACCGGCTCCAATTTACTATGGTATGAGCAGACAACAGGCGGCACCGGTTCTGCAACAGCGCCAACACCTTCAACCAGTTTACCCGGCACACAAACTTATTATGTAAGCCAAACCATAAACGGCCAGTGCGAAAGCCCGAGGGCTGCCATTACTGTAATTGTACATGCCCTGCCACCGACACCTACTGTAAATACACCGGTACAATTATGTAAGGGTAAACCGGCAAACCCGTTAACAGCAACAGGCACAAGCTTGTTATGGTACCCTACTGAAACAGGTGGTACAGGTTCTTCAACGGCGCCGACGCCGTCCACCAGCGCTACAGGTACGATGTATTATTATGTTAGCCAATCAACTAATAATTGTGAAGGGCCAAGGGCCAGGATAGAAGTTATAGTGGAAGATATTCCATCTGCACCAACAGTAACTTCGCCGGTCAGCTATTGTCAGAATCAACCGGCCTTGCCTTTAATGGCAAATGGAACAGGTTTGCTTTGGTACACAACTGCCACAGGCGGTACCGGGAATCCTGCAGCGCCAACGCCCTCTACTTCCACACCGGGCAAAACATTTTATTACGTAAGCGCATCCAACCATTGCGGAGAAAGCCAGAGAATCAAAATTGAAGTAAACGTATTCCCTGGCCCGTCGGCTACTATAAACTATAGCAAGAGTGTTTTGTGTAATGTTGATGATGATGCCAACTCACCTAACCCACCCGTTCCCGTAATATTAACCGGTAGCCTGGGCGGCACATTCTCGGTAAGCCCTTCCGGTTTATCAATAAATCCATCAACAGGAACAATAATGCCATCAGGCGCAGCAGCAGGCACTTATACTATAAGATATTTTATAAAAAGCAGCAGTGGTTGTACAGATTTTTCTACCACAACCACCGTAACCATCAGCAGCGCGCCAGCGGCTGAAATAAGTTATCGTTTAATGTGCAGCACTGATGACAAAGTAAGCCCAACAATTAAGGGAACAACCGGCGGCACGTTTACTTCGGCGCCCGGTTTAATTATTGATGCATCAACCGGCGTAATTTCTCCTGCTAAAAGCACACGCGGCAGTTATGACGTTACCTATACC
>JAEWBD010000091.1 GCA_023391315.1 Bacteroidota bacterium
TTCATAAGTATTGCCCGATACCCAATAATACCATGGGCCTATGCGCACATTACCCACATCAAGGGTGCCTGTTGTAAGAAAATTAAATGCATGCTGATACCGTATATATGTTTTATTGTTGGTTAAAGTATCCAATACTTTATACACGGTTTGTTCGTTGGCATTTAAAGGTTCGTGCCTTCTTTGCTGCCAGAAAGAATCGGGCTGGTTTTGAGCGCCGCGTTTCAATAAAATGTCTTCATTTGATTTATTGGAATCGAGCGATGCCGAAACGATATCGCTGTTGAGCAATACATTTTTATACGTTGTGGTTTTACGCGCCTTTAATCCAAGCCTTTTTTTACTGATGGGTGTAATATCAGCCACAAATTTATCCTTATATAAAAACCAGGTGCTGTCGTTTACCAGCTTAAACTCCTGTATCAGTGTTAGCCCCGTAATGAAATTAATGTTCGCATCTGTGGCAGGCCGCAACATTATTTTTTGAATGGAAAAACTGGTATCGTGCACCCAGCAATCGCCTTCAAAAAATTCACCACCCGGGCGTTTTGGTTTAAAGGCAAAATGCACCAGTCTTTTGCCGGCGAGATATTGTGTGTCTAATAATTTAAAGTTGTAGAAATCATTCCCGTTATCACTAAACGGCCCCACGTATTGCCTGTTAAAAACAGGAATGGTGTTATCATAAACATTTATGTTTTGATAAGTATTGCCCAACTGTTTTATATAACTTTCATTTTCTATACCGTTGGTTATTGTGGCCTTTATTATTTCACGTGTTTTACGCGGATCTTTCTGATAATAATAATCAGAAAGCGTTTCGGTTAAATATACCGGCAGAAAAGGTTCTCTCTCCGATGTGCTGTCAACATAATCCAGCACAAATTTCAAAGGTTTCAGGAGGAAGTTTTTACCCAGTTTTTCTTTGTTCACATTATCAAGGTCAAGTTCCAGCTTATTATAAACCTCATAACCATAATTGTTGAATTGCTTTCTGTCGTTTTCCGGTTTGTGTGCAATAATTTTTCGCCAAAACCATAAAGCACGGTTATATTTTGTTTTTACTACCACTTCATCTTTTGACTGCATAACCGTAAGATGCACCGTGACGAAAGAAGAATCTTCTATATCAGCCACAGGTATTTTTGTGGGGTCGTAACCAACGCTTGTAATAATAAGGGTATCAACGGCCATGCGGCTGTTTAAGGTAATGGAAAATTTGCCAAGCGAATCGGTAAGCATGCCGCCATTTTGTATAGCAAATTTCACAGAAACAAAAGGTATGGGCTCATCGCTTTGTTTATCCAATACTTCGCCCTGGATTATTTTGGTTTGGGCAACAGCATAAAACGGCATAAAGCTCATAAGCGCCGGTATAAACTGCAACAACACCTTTCGCATGGGGCAAAATTATTCTCAAACACGCAAATGTGTAAAGAATTATCAACCGTTTAACTAATTGTGTAAAAGGCTGTTTTGAAAGAAAGCATCATGATATTATAAGAATAACAGGAAAACGTCTAAAAAAATTATAAAGATTCCCTGCGTTGCTGTGCTGAAAATTAAAAAAAGTGGTTTGGTATGGAATTGGTTTTGTTAATCGGAAAAAAGAATTTATGAAAAACGAATCCACATCAAAAACCACTTCACGCACTACATCTAAAAGTGCCTCCAATGGGGCAAGCCATAAGGAAAATCTTTCAAAAATTTTTGAAGACTCACTGAAAGATATTTATTGGGCCGAAAAACATCTTACCAAAGCATTACCCAAAATGAGCAAAGCTGCCTACGACGAGGAATTAAGTGCGGCATTTGACAATCATTTAAAAGAAACAGAAGGGCATATTGAAAGGTTGGAACAGGTGTTTGAACAACTCGGTAAAAAAGCGCAGGCAAAAAAATGCCCTGCTATGGAAGGACTGGTAGAAGAAGGTAAAGAAGCTATAGAAGAATATGAAGAAGGCTATGCAAGAGATGCAGCGCTGATCATTGCTGCTCAAAAAGTAGAGCACTACGAAATTTCAGCTTATGGCTCCTTAAAGGCACATGCAAAAATGATGGGAGAAAGTGAAATTGTTTCTTTACTTGAACAAACAGAACAGGAAGAAAGCAATGCAGATAAAAAGCTTACTCAAATTTCCAAAACGGTAAATGAGCAGGCTTACAGTGCATAATCGCAAATCAAATAAATTTATTATTAATCATTTAAATTGAATATTATGAATAAGAAGATAATTGCAGGAGCAGTAATTGCATTGGCAGCCGGTATAGCTACATATATGTACAGGCGCAACAAAAATAAAATAAATGAATATGCTGCAGATGCATATGATGAATTAGGCGATACAATGCATGTTACAGAAGACAGGCTTGAAACAACATTTTCTTAATTGTTTTCCAACCTTAGATTAAAGCAGAGACCTCGCCATCGGCGGGGTTTTTGTTTAAATACTAAAAAAGGCGATGAAAAAGCGTTTGTCTGTAAAAGGCTTGTTTGAAGTTTTTAAAGAATCATTTAAAGGTTTTGGAAATGATAAAGTAACCAAGCTTAGCGGCAGCCTGGCTTATTATACGGTTTTTTCATTGGGCCCTTTAATGGTAGTGATTATTTCTTTATGCAGTATTTTTTTGGGTCGTGATGCTATTGAAGGAAAAGTGTATGAGCAGCTTGTAAGTTTCGTAGGCGCAGATACGGCTTTGCAACTGCAACAGGTAATTAAAAATGGCTTTATAAACGGCAAAGGCACTTTTGCCGCTATTATTGGCGTGATCACTTTATTGATAGGTGCTACCACAGTTTTTGGCGACATCCAGGATTCTATCAACAAAATATGGAACCTTAAACCAAAGCCAAAAAAAGGCTGGCTTAAAATGCTTCGCAACAGGTTTTTATCGTTTTCGGTAATAGCAAGCCTTGGTTTTTTATTACTGGTATCCCTTGGCATATCTGCCATTATAGAAACTCTAATGAGCAGTTTTAAAGCCCGCTATCCCGATGTGACGGTTCATATTGTTTACATTATAAACCTGGTATTAACATTCGGCATAACAACGCTGATATTCGCAGTAATATTTAAAGTGTTGCCCGATGCACAGATAAAATGGAAAGATATAATGTCCGGCGCCATTGCTACCTCTATATTATTCATGTTAGGCAAATTTGCCATTTCATTTTATATAGCTAAAACAAATGTCGGCAGCACGTATGGTGCGGCAGGTTCCATTGTAATCCTGCTGGTATGGGTATATTACTCTTCAATTATTTTATATTTTGGAGCAGAATTCACAAAGGCTTACGCCGTTAAATATGGGTCTTCCATCCATCCCAACGATTATGCCGTTACCATGAAACAAGTGGAGGTTGAAACAGGAAGGCAAACCGTGCAGTCAAACGAAAAAACGGATGTAGCTGCAGATAAAAAACGGGCGAAATAGTTAAATATATTTGGGTTTTCAGGATTCGGGTAATCTTAGTTAATCACATGATGTAAACATTATATCTTGCAGCATTTTGTAACTGCTACTTGTACCTGTAGCTTAGTAATTTTGTTTTGATTTTGGAGCGAATGAAACGCCTGTGTTAAACCTGTCTCGCACAAGGGACATACATAGCGAGGTTTCCTGCCCGACTGAGCCGTTCAGGCGGGCATGAGACCATTGAAAAATCAAAGATGTACGAATGAAATTATACCCGGAATCAGCAGAACAGCAGCTCGAATTCTCTAAAATAAAAAACCTTTTAACCGCATATTGCGACACCGATTATGCAAAAGAAAAGGTATCTCAGCTTCGTATTCATACCAAAAAAGAAGTCATCCAACTCCAGTTGCAGCAGGCCCATGAATGCAAGCTGATAGTGGAGCAGGGCCAGTCATTGCCCAATAATTTCAGCTTAAACCTGAACCGCAGTTTAAAACTATTAAGCATAGAAGGCGGCGTATTGCAAACGGAAGATTTTATAAACATCCGCAGGCTGGCTGCCAATACAGAAAGAATATTCCGCTGGTTTGATGCGGAGCGCAGGCTGGCTTATGCCGCGTTATATAAAGTGCTGGAAGGTTCTTACTATGAAAAAACCATCATACAAATGATTGATGAAATATTTGATGATGGTGGCAATATAAAAGATAATGCCAGCGAAGCGCTTCAAAAGATACGGCAAAATCTTTTTCGCAAACGCAATGAATTAAGGCGCGTATTTGAGAAAGCTGTCGCCCGTTTAAACAAAGCCGGCTACAGCGCAGAAATTGAAGAAAGTTTCAGCAATGGCAGGAGGGTGGTAGCCGTTTTTTCAGAATATAAACGGCAGGTAAAAGGCATTTTGCATGGCGAAAGCGATAGCCGTAAAACGGCTTTCATAGAACCTGAAGAAACCATAGAACTAAACAATGAAGTTTTTTCGCTGGAAAATGAAGAGAAGAAAGAAATCTACCGTATTTTAAAACAGTTAACAGCCAACCTTTCCGTTTACGGCAGCCTTCTGTTGCAATGGCTGCAGATTGCCGGCGAATATGATTTTATTAATGCCAAGGCAAAATTTGGGATTGATATAAAAGGCAATTTTCCAAATATTTCGGATAAAGCTATTGTAGATTTAAGGGAAGCCTACCATCCGTTATTGCTGCTGCACAATAAGCAGTCGGGCAGGCAAACCATCCCGGTTACATTAAAACTTGATGAACAAAACCGCCTGCTTGTTATAAGCGGCCCTAATGCCGGTGGCAAAACCGTTACCATGAAAACCATCGGGCTTAACCAGGTAATGCTGCAAAGCGGCCTGTTGGTGCCGGTGCACCACGATTCTGAAATGGGCATCTTCAAACAATTATTTATCCACATTGGCGATACACAAAGCATAGAATTTGACCTCAGTACTTATTCTTCACATTTGCTGCATATGAAGTATTTTATTGAGCATGCAAATGGTAAAACTTTATTTTTTATTGATGAGCTGGGCAGCGGCACAGACCCTAATCTTGGCGGGGCTTTCGCAGAAATTATTTTAAATGAGCTTAACCGGAAACATGCTTTCGGAATAGTTACAACCCATTACCTTAACCTTAAAACGTTTGCCAATAAAACTCCTGGAATTATTAACGGTTCCATGATGTTTGATGAAGAAAACCTTCAACCTTTATTCAAATTATCTGTTGGAAAACCGGGCAGTTCTTATACCTTTGCAATAGCAGAACGCATTGGTTTACCCAAACACCTCATTGCGAATGCTAAAAAGCTGGTTGATGAAAATCATTTCCGTTTGGATAAGTTGTTAAACAGAACGGAAAAGGATCTTCAAACATTGCAAAAGGAAAAGCTCGATCTGAAAAAGTTAATGTCCGAAAATGAGCAACTGAAAAAGCAATTATCAACTGAATTAAGTAGGGAAAAGCACAGGCAGCAAATTGAAGTGTTAAAACTTCAGAATAAGGTTACTGAAGAGCGGATAGCTTATCTCAGGGAAATGGAGCGTAAGCTTAAACAGGTTGTTTTGGATTGGAAAAAGACCGAGAATAAAAATGAGGTAATTAAGCAGTTACAGGAACTTTTATTTAAGCGTAAGGATAGCCAGGTTAAGAACAGGCTGGAAAAGAAAATTGAATCAAAATACAGGGAATTACAAACGCCTGTTTCAGTTGGTTCAAAAGTAAAAATGAAAAAGAATTTCCAGGTAGGCGAAGTAAAGGAAATACGCGGTAAAAGGGCTGTAGTGCAAATTGGAATGGTTCCAATTAATATTGATTTGAACGATCTCGTACCCGTGGAAGAGAAATAAGAGGAGTAATAACACATATGCCAGCTTTTGATAAAGTATTATTTATTGATGACGACATCATAACGGTAAAGATTTGCGAACGCTTAATAAAGCTTACGGACTTTGCTGCTGAATTTGTTTCGTGCGAAGACGGTAGCAAGGCGCAAACTTTTTTAATGAAAAATACCGATAATTTGCCCGACCTGATATTCGTTGACCTGAATATGAGCGTGATGAACGGGTGGGAATTTATTGAGTGGTTTAATGTTTGGTCTGAAACAATAACCAAAGACATTCCCGTATATATATTTTCTTCGAGTTTATACAAGGAAGATTACGACAGGGCCAGCAGTTATAAAACTGCGGGCTTTATTATAAAACCCATTACTGTTGAACATCTTTCAAAAATAACAGCCAAATATGCTTCCACGTAATTTATGTTATAAAGCCTTTGCTGATACCGTTAACTAGCTACCTTTGCCGGGCTTTATTTACTTATTAAAAAACACGCGATGGCTTCCAGGACCGACAATTTTCAATCGCCGGATTATTACCTTATAGATGAACTGTTAACCGATGAACACAAGCTTGTTCGCGATACAGTACGCAATTATGTAAAGAAAGAAATTTCCCCCATTATTGAAGACTATGCGCAGCGCGCAGCATTCCCTGAATTTATAGTAAAGCAAATGGGTGAACTTGGCTGTTTTGGCCCAACCATCCCGCCTGAATATGGCGGCGGCGGTTTGGATTATATCAGTTATGGATTAATGATGCAGGAACTGGAGCGAGGCGATAGCGGTGTTCGCTCAACAGCAAGCGTACAGGGCAGTTTGGTTATGCATCCCATTTATGCTTATGGCAGCGAAGAACAGCGTAATAAGTATTTGCCCAGGCTGGCAAGCGGCGAATGGCTGGGATGCTTTGGCCTTACCGAACCCGATTTTGGCAGCAATCCTGCGGGTATAGTAACAAATATTAAAGACGATGGCGATCATGTAATATTAAATGGCGCTAAAATGTGGATAAGCAATGCGCCTTTTGCGCAGGTAGCAGTTGTTTGGGCCAAAGATGAAAACGGAGAGATACGCGGTTTAATTGTTGAGCGTGGCATGGAAGGTTTTACAACGCCTACAACACATGGCAAATGGAGCCTGCGTGCCAGCGCTACCGGCGAACTTGTTTTTCATGATGTGCGCGTGCCGAAAGAAAATATTTTTCCAAACGTAAAAGGTTTAAAGGGGCCGCTTGGCTGTTTAACCAAAGCCCGTTATGGCATTGCCTGGGG
>JAEWBD010000093.1 GCA_023391315.1 Bacteroidota bacterium
ATGCAAAGCACCGCAAAGGTCTTCCACATCTGCAGAAAGGCTGGTTAAGTATTTAATTTCCCTGCCGGTAAATTCTGCGGCAGTTTTATTACTGTTTACGCCCCACAACATATATTCTATGGGATGAAAGCCACGCAAAGTATAATCGAGTGATTGAATATCTGCAAGGTCAAGCGGATGATTGGCTTCATCAGCAAGTAAAACATTCATTTCTGAATAATCGGTTGGCCAGGTATCCATTTTAGGATCGTACTCATTGTCTTCAACGGGGCCAAACAAAAAGCCTTCTGATGTTTCCCAAATTACACGTAAATCCTTCCATGCCTGTTTACAGGTGGTGAGGTTGGCATCGCTTTTATCGGCAACAAATGCATTTACGGCTGTGTTTAAAGCAGTGGCTGATGTAGCCAGGTCTGCATAAGTGGCCAGCGCTACATTTGTTCCGAAATTACCGGCAACTGCGGCTTCTGTTTCGCCGAGGTTATCAGTTGGTGCGCTATTGTTATCATCTTTACTGCAACCTGCAAAAACCAACGCTGCTAAAGCGATAACTGCTAACTTATTTTTCATATGCTATTTTTTATTTTTTTATTTCCACATGTAATTCGCCAATAGTCATTTCCGGTTGGCATGACGCATCTTATAGCGCATTTCATGGTTTAAAATTATTTATGTGAATGTTTAAAGTGTTATTGGAAATCGTTGTATCAAAATGTTGTAATGGTTGTTCTGCCGGGCCTTTTCTTACGTTTCCCTGTTTGTCGAAATCGCTGCCATGCAGGCTGCAGTGATAGCCTTTACCCGTTGGCGTTAACTGGTTATCCTGGTGCGTGCATTGTAATAATAATGCCGTGTAAGAATCATCTGTATTTTTTTGAACCGCCACATCAAAATACCAGCCATTGGGGCGAACGATCTGTAATGCATTCTTATCAAATAAATTCAACGGTATATTGAGGGCACCATTCGTAATAGCTGTTTTATATACTGATGAAACCGGCGAGCAGCTTTCCAGTTGCAGCCAGGAATAACCTGCTGCGCCCAGCAGGCATATTTTACAAGATGATGATAAAAATTTTCTGCGTTGCATAATTTGTCTGAACCGGATTTTATAAGATTACCTGAGTAAGAGCATTAATATTTTCTTTCCATCTTTAATCAACCCGAATCTTTGTGCTGACTAAAATGAATACCCTATCCCAACATTTAAAAACTGGTTACTGCGGCTATACGGCAAAGCGTTTGGCGGCGGATTAATTACCAGTGCCGGGTTTTGCGGCCCTGTATGCTGCAGGCGCACATCAGCTTTTATAACAACATTTGGAATGGGCAAATAACTAAAACCGGCAATGATCTGCGTTTGCTTTTCTGTGCCATCGAAAATGGCTTTTGGCGGCGAAGGCAGGTTTGAATTAAGATCGAATATTTCGCCGCGAACGAATGTGATGAACTGTGTTGTTTTTTGCTTTTTGTATAACCAGTCGTAACCTGCTTCTGCATAAGCGCCATACATGCCGCTGGCAACGTTTTTTGCATAAGCCGTATTCACTTTATCAGCATCGGGATAGGCAACATAAGCGCCTAAAATTTTCCCGCTGAAACCATTTCTTGCATACTGAATATCTGCTTCACCTAAATAGAGTGGTGTGCCGAATGCTCCATTATCCAAATCAAGGCTATCGGCGCCACGTTTACTTAAACCTACAGTTCCACCCATATAACCGGAAACCTGGACTTTAAAATCTGAAATATTGTATTGCACAGCAGCCGTTAAACCGAGGTTATTGGCAAAAGCATTGCTGCCAAGGCCACGGCCATCCCTGAAGCCTGAGCCATGCTGAAAATTGGCGCTGTTCAAGCCATTCATTATGCCGATGTCATACGTAATCGGAATATTATTGAGTGTGCCGTAAAATGCCACGCCAATCTCACGCCACGTTGCGGGAATAATTAATTGTTCAACCAATGGCCTTTCAACACCATTAAAATTTACCGGTAGGTGATTTTCGTTTAAAATGCCCATGCGTGGCAAAAACAAACCTGCTACCAAATAGTTTCTTGGATTAAAATTAAATTTCAAAAAGGCTTGCTCCATAGAAATATCGCCGCCCATAGAGTTGTTGCTTTCATCGCTGTTGCTGCCGGCAACAACGGCGTTTTCTAATTCCATTTCTGTAAAAAGGGAAATTTTATCGTTGAAACGATGGCCGACAAACAATACAATTCTTTCTAATGAAACAGTGGATTGCCGCTGGTAAAAATTTCTTTGATAAAATGCATCGCCATAGCCGGAAATAACAGTTTTGTTTTTGCCTGTTCCGTAATTCAGCGAGTCTTCATTCGTTAGTACAAGGTTTTGTGCATTGGTTCTGAATTGTGCATTTGATGGTAAAGTGAATAACAGTAATGTAAAAGTTGCAGCAGTAACAATACTCGGTTTCATGGGTCGCAAATGTAATTGCTCACTCAAAGCTACATTTACGAGTCTGGGAAGGCGATTTACGAATTTGGTAGCTTTCTGTTATAATGAAGCTGTGTTTTATTAAGGTCGTCCGGATGTATGCACTTTAACGATTACGAATTCAAAACCTTTTCGGAATTTTATCCAAATTAGATTCTAATTTCTTCAGAATTCAGTTTTTATTTTCAGAATGAAAATATTGATAATCCAAGACGAAAAAGAACCTGCCAAAAGCATCGCCGGATATGATGCAACGGCTAAACCAGGACTGTATGAATATGACTGTATAAAGGCGCTAATATCAAAGGGTAAATGTATGAAGCCGAAGTAAACGGTAAGGACTTATTATTTGACTTGCAGGGGAAATTTATAAGAGAAGAAGAGGATTAATATGAATAACTAAATCTTCTTAACCCCCGAAGAATATATTCTTCGGGGTCTATTAATTGTGTTTATCATAAAGGCATAAAAACACAATTAATTAAATTCACAGCCTCAATCCGGAAACAATAATATAAGCGCAGGCCATGCTAAGATTTCAACGCAGGTATTTTATTTTCTTTGTCATATTACTTTTAATTGAAGTTGTTATTGCATTATTTGCCCATGACAATTTTATAAGACCCTTTTTCGGGGATTTTTTGGTTGTTATATTGATCTACTGTTTTATTAAATCATTTCTCAATACACCCCAGGTAATGACAGCCATTGCCGTGCTGCTGTTTTCATACCTCATCGAAGTGCTTCAATATTTTAATATTATAAAAATGCTCGGGCTTCAAAATTCCAATCTTGCCAGGGTCGTGATTGGGACTTCATTTGAATGGACGGATTTAATAGCTTATACGTTAGGCATTGGGCTGGTTATATTGCTCGACAAAAACAAACAGCCGGTATCCGAATAATAGGTACATGAATTTTAATGGTGCCAACCAGGCTATGCATCAGCATCATCATAATATTAAACATAAACATCTGCCGCGAGGACACAGATAATAAAAATTATCCGTGTTCGCAGCAGAAAAAGAGACAAAAACCAACGTGTGCCAAGAGATCATTCAAATATCATAACCAATCGTATTGCATATAATTTATTCAACGCTTTTGCATGCCAATATTCCAGAATATAAATGTGCCGCGGTTATTGGAGGTAAGCAGGTCCATAGCGCCGTCATTGTTTAAATCGATAGCAGTAATCTGGGAGCCAACTCCTGAACGGTTATGTATTAGTTCAGGCACAAATTCAGCGCCGCCCGGAGCATTTTTATTACGAACAGTGCGGTACCAATACAAAACGGGCGGACCGTATGCATCCGGGTCAAACATATTATCAAGATGCGTAAAAAAGCGCTTGCCTACTATATAATCCATTATGCCATCATTATCAATATCGGCAAACGTGGCTGCATGGCCCTGCGAAAACGTAACATCGCCCACATTTTTTTGAGAATAATCATCATTTATCATATGGCGTACAAACGAAATATTACCAGTGCCATCTTTTTGCTGTTCAAACCAGGCAAGGCCAAAACCATGAACGTTCAGGTTACTTACCACATCATTCAATCCATCGCCGTTGGCATCATAAACAGCCATCACCGAACCACCGATATTGGTCGCCCTGTTTTTATACCGTCCAAATGCAACCGGATGGTATTTCCATGTCTTGTCCTTGCTTAACGTTTCAGGCTGCTCCCACCAGCCTGTAGCGCCCAATATATCTGTACGGCCATCACCATTTATATCTCCCGCACCAATACCATGCGCCAGGGCATAGCCTTTTTCAGAAACATTATATTCCGTCCAGGCTTTGGAATTGGGTTCTGGCTTTGCATAACGAAACTGGGTTTGCGATGCATATACCAGTTCCGGCTTCCCGTCATTATCAATATCTGTAAAAAGTGTGGTTTCACTTTGCGTGGGCGGTATGGGAGAATACATTTCCCAGCGCCTTGATTCTGTTTTAGGATTGATATATACCGAAGGAGAACCCCAGCCTGTAATAATATCCGGCCAGCCATCTTCATTTACATCATACGTAAATTCATGATTAATGGCAGTAAATTCCTGAGAAGGGCCTTTTGCCACGGCCGGGTATATTTCTTTTGACCTGGTAAAATCAGGACCGAAATAAATATAAGGGCCTGCAATGATATCTATACTCCCATCCCGGTTAAAATCAGCCGCCGCAGAGCCCCAGGAATAATAAAAATCACTGATGCGCTGTACCTTAAACCGCGAAGCAGTTTCTTCTGCTGGTGTATACCGGATGGAAAGATCTTTATACATTACATTCTTAAAACGCACTTCCCCCGGCCCGCCAACATATAGCGCCAACGGCCCAAAACCGGAAAGGCCATAATCTCCGTCCACAGCACCGCCAACTTCCTTGCCATCATTTAAAAAGCTACGGATAACATTTGTTTCAAGGAACACTTCAATTTCATTCCAGTCGTTTTCCCGGAAACCTGTATTAGGCGCCTTTACCGGCAAATCGGCAGGAATTACGGGGCGGGGAAATGTAAAGTTCCTACTTCGCCGGCCTGAAGTATCGGGTGGGGGCGCCACCCGGTAATTAATGCCACCGGCATACCTCAGTTTTGTGCGGCTAAGTTCTTTTCCATTGGCATCCAGCAATACGCTGTAAGGCGCAATACTATCTTTATTTAAAGAAAGGAGTACGCCCCTGTAACCATTGCTTGTTTTTTCTGTGCGGAACAATAAGGCCGTTTCGCTGCTGCCGGTTGCTTTAAACAAAGCATGAAAGGCAACATCCTGGTAAGCGTTGTCCATAACCAGCCATCCGCCTTTTGCATTGGCGTTTGCTTTGCCCGCCAGTTCGCCATTGCTTGCCTGCCATGACGCGTCCCCCAAAGTATGCCAGCCTTTAAGCGAGGAGCCTTTGAACGTATGGTCGGGCAGAAAAGTTAACCCAAATTCAGACAGCGGCGCATCCTGCGCCTGCTGGGCAGCACAGGAAAAAACGGTTATAAAAATGAAAGCTATGCAGATAACAGGTTTCATTGGCAATGGTTTAAAATATTATTCAATCGTAATCATAATAACAACTTTATAAAAACAGCTATTTTTTATCGGGCAAGGTAAAAACCAGGTAGGAGCCATTATTGTTTTCAGCGGCCGCGGGTGCATCGGCAGCCGCTTTTTCGTCTCCCCTTCCAAATTTAAAAGGGCTTGTTGCGCACACTACCAAATAATGTTTTCCTTTAATTTCATACATGGCCGGGATACCTTCTGTACCCGTTGGCAATTCATACGACCACAACTCCTTTCCATTATCTGCATCAAACGCATATATTTTCCCGTCTTTGCCAGTGCAGAATAAAACGCCCGTAGAAGTAACAATCATGCCCTGGCGTTGGGCCCGCAGCATGCCGGTATTTTTTCCGCCCAGTTTGGCGGCCTCTTTATCTGTACCAATCGGCACCTGCCATTTTATCTTGCCGGTATTAAGATCATAGGCCGTAATAGTCGACCATGGCGGACTGACAATATATGGCACTGACAAGCCCCATCCCGGTGGAATAAAATAACGGTCAGTGGG
>JAEWBD010000227.1 GCA_023391315.1 Bacteroidota bacterium
AGGCTCGATAAGGTCGATAACTTTAATACCGGTAAATAAAACCTCTGTAGCAGTGCTAAGGTTTTCAAAAGCCGGCGGCAATGCGTGAATAGGGCGGCCATTTTTCTTGTCAACAGCAGGTAAGCCATCAATTGCATCTCCGGTTACATTAAATAAGCGACCGTTAATAGCTTCGCCTGTTGGCATCGCGATTGCTTTACCGGTATCAACAACGGCAGCTCCGCGAACAAGGCCTTCCGTGCCGTCCATTGCAATGGTGCGAACACTGTCTTCGCCCAAATGTTGCTGAACTTCAAGCACTAACTTGTCGCCGTTAGAACGTGTTAATTCAAGGGCATTATAAATTTCCGGGAGTGAACCGTCAGGAAAATGCACGTCAACCACCGCGCCGATAATTTGTTTAACCTTACCTGTATTGGCCATAAAAAATATGCTTTTTAAAATTTGCGCAAAAGTAAGCTTATGGCGCAAGAAAATCGAATAATAGTTAGCAATTCTGATTTAAGATTTCAGTTTTCTGTATAAAAAATGTTTAAAATTTACTGGTTAATGACAAAGCAGATCCCGAAATAAGCATTTTTATATTTTTTTGGATTGTTTATAGCCGTTCTTCAGCAGCCATTGCAGTATTTTTTCCCGCTGATCTCCCTGTATAATTATTTCACCGTCTTTAACGCTGCCGCCGGTTCCGCAAAAATTTTTTAGTTTTTTCCCGAGATCCTCAAGGTCGTCCGCAGTGCCAGTAAAACCTGTGATTAAACTTACGGTCTTACCACCGCGGTGTTTGGTTTCAAGCCGTACCCTCAATTTTTGCTGCGCCACAGGCAGGGTTTGCTGCTCATCAATGTCATCGGGCTGAAAAGAAAAGCTGGGGTCGGTACTGTAAACAAAGCCCCTGGAGTCTGGTTTATTTTTCTTACTCATACTTTACACGTTCAAATTATAACGGCTTTTAAGCTCAGGTCTAAGCTTTGAGCCTGGTGAATTAATCCGCCTACACTTACATAATCAACCCCGGTTTCCGCGTAGGATTCAATATTATTCAAATTCATGCCACCGCTGGCCTCGGTTTCAAAATCATTTTTAATAATTTCCAGCGCTTCTTTTATTTGGGCGGGCGTAAAATTATCAACCATAATGCGGAATACTTTGCCTTTGCCAACTGCACAAACTTTTTTTACATCGTCTATATTTCTTGTTTCTACTTCTATTTTCAATCCCGGTTTTTTTATTTGAACATAATTCCAGGCTTTTTCAATTGCTTTCTCAATGCCGCCGGCATAATCAATATGATTGTCTTTCAGCATAATCATATCAAATAAACCAAAACGGTGATTAACGCCGCCGCCAATACGCACCGCTTCTTTTTCCAGCAAACGGAAATTAGGCGTTGTTTTTCTTGTATCTAACAAGCGGGTTTTATAACCTTTTATTTTTTCTGTGTATTGATGCGTTAATGTTGCAATACCACTCATGCGCTGCATGCAATTCAATACAAGCCTTTCGCATTTTAATATGGTATGAATATGCGCTTTTACTTCAAAAGCAGTTTCGCCATTGTGCATGGCTTTGCCGTCTTTTTTAAAAATATCGAAATAAGAAGCGGGTTCCACATAATTAAAGATTTGTTGTGCTATATCAACTCCGGCGAGAATACCGTTCTGCTTTATTTTTAAAACAGCTTTGCCTTTTTGTTCCGCCGGAATACAGCTTAATGCAGAATGATCGCCATCGCCCATATCTTCTGCAAGTGCCTCTTTAATTAAATGATGTAAACGTTCGTTGAAAGATTGCATGAATTTATTTAGTGTTAAGTAAAGTGAGTTACCAGCAATGATAGTGTATACACTCACAACTGACCACTAATTACTCACTTAAATACGAGAATTCATCATTTAAACATAACATTAGTTCTGTTTAAAACGATTAAATGATCGCCAGTATTTGTCTTTATAAATATTGTATGATATTTCAAATTTATCATCAAAATGGCGTTTTACCTTATCAAAAACTTTAGAAGGTTTGCGAAAATCTTTACAGGCAAAATAAATTTCCCTTATGCTTTCAGCTGTTTGCCTGCCTACATTTAAATAGCCATCGGCGTCTTTGAGCTCTTCACAAATTTTCTCTTCAATTGTATTCAGCAGTTCAGCCACTGTTTTGTCCGGCATACCACCACCATGCTCTCCTTTATATTTTATTTCAAACTCGCCAATCCAGGGATGTGAAGTTTTGCCATACCATTCCAGCAAATCCATATTCATGGTTGCAATTAAAGAATTCCCGTTTTTTAATGCAACCTTGAGGGTTGCATAATGATCGTTTTCGGAGCTGTGGTGCATGCTGCCATATTTTTCAACAAATTCTTTTTCCCGCCATTTTAAATAGGGCTTTAATTTTTCTACCGGGATAAGCGGCCGGTTGGCCAATGCCTTCCCAATTACTTTCATATTATCTATTGTTGTAGCAAAATTTAATTCACCTATATAATTATTAAGAAAAACATAAACGCCGTTTGTAATTGCCTGCCAGTTATCTTCAACCAGATCACTATGTACTATGGAGATATTTATTTCATCCGGATATTCATCATCATCATTTTCATAGAACCAAATATTTTCACTGTTGAAGGAATAACCTGACATACTTATGACAACATTCTTTATATCAAGTGCAGGTTTTAGTGCCGTGAATTTCCAGCCTTTAATTTTAGGCGCGGCAGTCACCAGTTCTTCAATAAAAACAATATTTTTAATCACGCCTTCTGCAGTAAATATTAATTCAACAGTATTATCGTTGCTCATTCCGGTAAGACAAGATATATCTTTACCCACGTCTTTTAATTTAGGCGTAAACTGATTGAAAAAAGCTTCTTCAATATTGCCTTTATTCTTTATTACAGAATAAAAACCTTTTTCATTTTTTTGAAACCAGTCCCAAAAATCTTTGTATAAATCAGATTGAAATCTTTTGGAAAAAATTTTTTTGAGTAGCCCCATGATTTTATGATTTAGAGTTGTGTAGAATATTTAAGAGTTAATTGTTGCAAGCAGCCGTTGCTAAATTACATATTATTTTGATTTCCGCAGCTGAGGGCTAGGCAAACGAATTAATCAAAATATAATAAATATGTAATTTATGAATTATATGGAAGAGGGCTCTTTTAGCTGCCTGCACCAAAATTTTGTTGCCACGCCAGCATACCGCCTGTAAGGTTTTTCACATTTTCAAAACCTAACTGTTCAAGTATCATTGCCGCCTGGCCACTGCGGTTGCCACTTCTGCAATACACCACCACTTCATCTTTTTTCCAGTTATCAACAGGTTCTGTTTGCATATTGCGCACTTCACCAAGCGGCAGCAGTGTGCCGCCAATATTAAATTCAGCATTTTCGCTGGGTTCCCTCACATCCAAAAGTTGAATTTTTTCTCCTGCATCGAGGCGTTGTTTTAATTCCTGTACTGTTATTGTTTGCATAATAGATTTTTATTAATTATTAATAGCCGGCGGAATTACGGATGAATCTTTTATCGGCGCGGTTGTACTTATCCATATATCCATCATTTGCCCGGCGCGAATACGGTTATTAACCCTTTCACCGCTTGGCAATAACGTTGTGGGGTCCGGGTTTTGGCGAACGATATATGCATTCGCAGTATCTGCAACTGCACCTTCAGTAAGTATTACACCTATGCTTATATTGTCTCCTGATAAATATTCCTTTGCCTGTGACACGGTTAAGCCAACAAGATCGGGTACAGCAAGTTGTGTATCGCCGAGGCCATTACCAAGTACAAGATCAATGGCCGTGCTCATAGGCACTTTGGTACCCGGGTTCACTGTTTTACCATTCAGCAACTGGTCTTTAACTGCATTACGCGCAATATCTGGTGTATAACTTATATTGCCCAGCTTAAGCCCCAGGCTTTCTAAAAACATTTGTGCACTTCTGTAAGAGAACCCTTTCAAATCGGGCATTTCTATTAACGGCGGGGTTGCACGGTTTATGGTAAGATAAATAGTGCGGTTTGCCTTTACTACTTCTTCACTTTCGGGAGATTGCTTAATTACGGTGAGCGGCGGCTC
>JAEWBD010000280.1 GCA_023391315.1 Bacteroidota bacterium
TTATAACAGTGGGCCTCCCGTCGCGTTGTCCGTACTTGAATTCAAGTAAAGCATTATAAACAGTATGATATTTTGTGGTATCCACTTCTATCACTTTCCAGCCAAAACTGGCAAAGCTGCCGGATAAACTGTTGTAGGGAAAATGGAGCGTGGTTACAATATCAAGCTGGCCGCCATTATTATCAACCAGCACGCATAAATTTTCAAGGCGTTTATAACCTGCAAACATGACGCTTTCCCAAATGGGGCCTTCCTGCAATTCGCCATCGCCGGCAACTGCATATACATCAAACTGCGGGGCACGCTGTCCGGCTATGGCAAAACCCTGTGCAACTCCAACGCCCTGCCCCATCGGGCCTGTAGCCACATGCACACCCGGCAATAATGGCCCGGGATGCCCATTTAATATGCTGGAAACAGAACGGGAATTTTTTAATACAGCACGGTCAAAATATCCAAGATCTGCATAAATAGATGCGAGGGTAGCAACGGCATGGCCTTTACTCAACACAAACATGTCCTGGCCGGGTGCTGTCGGTTCTTCCACATTCAGATTAATAATGCCACCATAAAAAAGGCTTACCATAGGAATGGTGGCAGATGATGCACCGCCAATATGGATGGCATTATCTACTGCATGGCGGCACTGGTAAAGATTCATGAGTCTTATGTCAGCATCTTTCACCTGTAATAAATGGACAATACCTTTATTTACCAGCGATTTTTTATCTTCCAGGTATAACAAAACGATAAGTTTAAAAGATTTGAAATAATCTTACATAATAGACCAGCCACCATCAACAAAGTAAGCGGCGCCGGTAACAAATGAAGCTTCATCAGAAGCCAGGAAATACATTACATTGGCTACTTCTTCCGGTTTACCCATACGGCCAAACACACTTTTTGAACCCAGCGTTTTTTCGGTTTCTTCCGGGTTAGGCGAATCATTAATTGAACCCCTGATTAAAGGTGTATCAATGGCACCCGGCACCACGCAGTTAACACGAATATTATATTGAGCCAGGTCGAACGCCATCGACCGTGTGAGCGTATCAATAGCACCTTTGGAAGATGAATAGGCAGCCCGCTCGGGCACTGTACGATATCCCAGGATTGAACCCGTATTTACCACGGCGCCTTTTTTCTGTTCCACCATAGCCGGCACAAATGCATTAGACATATAATAAATGCCTTTGAGGTTGATATCATACAACCGTACCCAGTCGTCTTCGGTGCATTGAAGAATGCTTCCGCGCACTTCAAGCCCGGCATTATTGATTAAAACATCCACCCTGCCAAAACGCTCTTTTGCCTGCTGCGCTGCCTGCTGCACTTCTTCTTTATTGGAGATATCGCATTTGCAGAAAATAGCATCTACGCCAAGGCTCCTGATCTTTTCTTCAGCCTTCTTTCCTTTGGCTTCATCAATATCAATTAAAACAACATTGTAGCTGTTTTTAGCAAATTTTTCGGCAGCCGCCAATCCTAAACCTGAAGCGCCACCACTAACTATTAAAACTTTGTTACTCATATTAGGCATGTATTTTATGATTGAACAATTTTAGTTTTCATTCATTCCATTGGGTTTAGTTGCCACTTTAATGGCGCCGTCTTTTCTCTTTTCAAAAATATCCAGCGCTGTTGCAAATTCTTTTAGGGGAAAACGGTGTGTCATCAATGGTGTTATATCAACGCGGTTATTCACCAGCAGGTTAATGGCTTCCTGCGCCGTGTTAGGGTTTGCCCTGTTTCCCACGATTTCTATTTCATCCAGCACAATTCTTTTCATAGGCAGCGGAACATCTGTATGCGGAATACCGATAACAGAAACAACACCACCTTTAGCAGCAGCGAGACAAGCCTGTTGTATTGAATCAGCAGTTCCCGCACACTCCAATACAGCAGGAGCGCCCAGGCCATTGGTAAGGTCTTTCACCTGCTGCACCACATCGCCATCTTTATAGCTGATAGGCACAGCGCCTAACGTTTCCGCTTTTTTTAATCTTTCGCCGCTTCCTACAGCTATGATGCGGCCGGCGCCCAGCGCTTTTGCAATCAGTATTGCCATTAAGCCCTGCGGGCCGGTGCCGAGTATAAGAATGTCGTCGCCGGGCTGCAACCGGGACCGCTTTGCAGTATATAATGCTATGCTTAACGGGTCTATGCAGGCTGCATATTCCAGCGACATTGTATCAGGAATTTTATAAATACTTTTTACCGAGGATCGCATATACTGTGCATAAGCGCCCGGTGTGTAATGGCCATATTGCCTGTGCCCGCGATCTTCAAATCCATAATTCAAACATTCATTATAGCGGCCTTTTAGGCACATGGAACAATAACCGCAGCCACAATGAGAAATACCGCAAACCCGATCGCCTTCCTTCCACCCAAGCCTTGCTGCTTTTTCACCGGTTTCAACCACGGTTCCCGACCATTCATGACCTGGTATAAAGGGAAACCCCTTCGGCCAGAAGCCGGGGAAATCTCCATTAATAATATGAGGGTCTGTGCCGCAAATAAAAGTTGTATCTACTTTACAGATCACTTCATCTGCATCGGGGTGAGGAACCGGTACTGTTTCAATTACAAAATCACGAACACCCTTCAAAACCAGTGCATCCATTACTTCAGGCATACTCATACATCCTTCTTTTAAAATTATTTTTTGATATTTCTTTCAGGCACGATGGCTACTCCTCTAAAAGGGGAGCCTGAGCCGCCTTTTATTTTCAGCGGCAGGCCAACGAACCAAAACTCATGGGCAGGTATCATATCTACCTGCGCCAGGTTTTCTATGTTCAATATTTCCCTTTCCCTGCAAACAATATGTGCAGGTTGTTCCCTTACTACAGCTACTTCGTTATAGCTATCAATGCTTGGCGCATCGGCACCCACACAGATAGCACCCAGGTCGTTAAGGTATTCAATAGCGCTTCTGTCAACACCGGGGTAGTTGCGAATATATTCAAACGGCTTATTCCATTTCTTATACCAGCCCGTATAATAAAACACCACCGATTGCGGCTGAATGGTTACACCGGTTTTTGCTATAGCTTCTTCAATATCAGCTTTATTTATATAGCTATTGGGTTCTTTATGAGAAAAATCAAACCAAACGCCGGGTGTCATAAACCATTCAATCGGCAGCTCATTCACTGCCCGGGCATCGGGTTCATTTACTACGTGATTAATAGCATCAACATGTGTGTTGGAATGATCACACAACGTAAAGCCGACTACTTTGTAGGAATAAGGCGGTTTGGTTAAACCTATTTTCTGTGTTTCTTCATGTGTAAGATGGTTCCATATTAAAGTGCGTTGATGGCCGATAAATGTTGGATCTTCGGTAGTGATGGTATGACTGAGATCTGTAACAATACAGTCAACGCCCAAAAAATTAAGTTTTGCCTGTAGTTGAAAAGGTGGACAATATTCTTTTTTCAAAGTCAAGATTAAATTTGGGTTATGATTTAAGATTATTTCAAAAGAGCGTTTACTTTACCTGCAAACGCGGAGTCCTTCTTAGTGAACTTGATTTATTTAAAATTTCCTGGACCATTCTTTTGGCCATCGTTCTATCACCACTTTGGTTTGGGTGAAAAACTCAATGGCATGCCGGCTTTGCCCGTGCAGGTCGCCAAAAAAACTTTCCTTCCAGCCACTGAACGGAAACTGCGCCATAGGCGCTGCTACGCCTATATTAATTCCGATATTACCTGCATTGGCCAGGTTACGGAATTTTCGCGCATTGGCACCGCTGCTTGTAAAGAGGCAGGCCATGTTTCCATATTTTCCGCTATTGATAAATTCCAGCGCATCATCCACTGTTTTTAATGGAATGAGGCTCATTACAGGCCCGAATATTTCTGTGCGCACCAGTTCGCCATCCAATGGCAATCCTTCCAGTATAGTAGGGCTGATAAAATTGCCTTTTTCAAAACCACTGATAGCAGGGTTTCTTCCATCAAGCAAAACTTTTGCGCCTTCATTTACGCCTTTATTTATAAGGTTCTCAACCCGTTCACGGCTTTCCTTTGTAATAACCGGGCCCATTTCTATACTTTCATCCAAACCAAAACCCGTTGTTCTTTTTTTAGCGGATTCGTACAAGGCATCTTTGATATTGCCATCATCCCCTACCGTAATAATATTAGATGCAGCAAGGCAACGCTGGCCTGCACAACCGTATAC
>JAEWBD010000377.1 GCA_023391315.1 Bacteroidota bacterium
ATGGGGAAGCCTGCAGCATTACCTTGTACATTTGATTAAACCGTATAAAATTGGTGGCATAATAACTGCCCAGCAGGGTTTGCAAAGTGCTCATGGCATTATCAATGCTTACACCTTTTTGCGCCGCCATATCCTGGTCAACATGAATTATATATTGGGGAAAGTTGGGATTGAAGCTGGTATAAGCGCCTGCAATAGCCGGGTCATCATTCAATTGCTCTATAAAATCTTTTGTTACATTGGCCGTAGCAGCAAGCCCGGTGGCTTTATTTTTATTCAATAACCTTAATTCAAAACCGCTTGCATTACCGAATCCAGGAACTGTTGGCGGCGAAAAATATTCAATGGAAGCATCAGCAATATATTTTGTTTTTTTATTCAGCATTTCTATTACTTCATCAATGCTTTCTTTACGATCTTCCCATGTTTTAAGGTTGATCATTGCCATGCCATAAGAAGCGCCTGATATTTCGCTCATTAAACTATAACCGGCTAGTGTGCTGATGTTATCTACCTGCGGCATATCTTTCGCTGCCAGTTCAATTTCATCCAGTATTTTTTCCGTTCTGTCAACTGTTGATCCTGGTGGTGTGGTAACGTTTACATAAATCATACTCTGGTCTTCAGAAGGAATAAAACCTGTGGGCAAAATGGTGGCTATTCCCCCTGTAGCCAAACAGAAAAACACGAAAAGAGCAAGTGTTACAAGCTTACGGCCGGCAAGCTTTCCCACAAGACCGGCATATTTATTTTCCACTTTATTATAACCATTATTAAAACCACCAAACAGGCGTTGCAATAAGCTTTTCTTAGGTTTTGTGCTATGCTTTAACATTAAAGCGCACAATGCCGGAGTAAACGTTAAGGCATTAATACCAGATATAACAATGGAGATAGCCAGCGTTAACGAGAATTGTCTGTAAAACACGCCCACCGGGCCCGACAGGAACGCAACTGGTATAAACACGGCCGACATAACAAGCGTTATGGCAATGATAGCCCCGCTTATTTCTTCCATTGCTTCTACTGTGGCTTCCAATGGCGGCAGGTGCTTTTCCGTCATTTTCACATGCACTGCCTCTACCACTACAATTGCATTATCTACTACTATACCTATGGCCAGCACCAATGCAAACAGTGTTAGCATATTTAAGGAGAAGCCAAGCATTTGCATAAATGCCAGCGAGCCTACCAATGCTACAGGAACAGCGAGCGCCGGAATAATGGTTGAACGAAAATCCTGCAGGAAAATAAATACAACAACGAACACAAGCAGGAAAGCTTCTATCAATGTGCGCACTACCTCATGAATGCTGGCATCTAAAAACCTTGATACATCATAAGCATAATTGTACGTCATGGCGGGCGGGAAAGAAGTTTCTTTTAACTCTTCCATCTTGGCCTTGATATTATTGATAACATCTCTTGCATTGCTGCCCGGCCTTTGCTTAATCATGATGGAAGCAGAAGGGCGGCCATTTGTTTTGGACGACATATCATAACTCTCTGTGCCAAATTCAACAGTTGCAATATCTTTCAGCTTTAAAATGGTGCCATCGGGCTGCGCCCGCAATACAACCGCTTCATAAGCTTCGGGTGTATTAAACTTACCGGTATATTTTAATACAAACTGTGCTACCTGGTTGCCTTTGCCTGAGTTTTCCCCAATTACGCCCGGGGCTGCTTCTATATTCTGCCTACGCAACGCTTCTATCACTTCTTCGGTAGAAATATTATAAGCCAGCATGCGGTCTGGCTTTAGCCAGACCCGCATGGCATAATCACGCACGCCCATTATATCAACAAGGCCAACGCCTTCAATGCGCTTTAATTCCTGCAATACATTTATATCGGTGAAGTTGTAAATAAATTCTTCATTTACCGTGCTGTCCTCACTAAATATGTTTAAAAAGAGCAGCATGCTGTTTACTTCTTTTTCAGTTGTAACACCGGCACGAATTACCTCTTCCGGCAATTCGTCTAATATGGTGGTTACCCTGTTTTGTACATTCACCGCTGCCTGGTCGGGATCAGTTCCCACTTTAAACATTACCTGTATCTGCGTAACACCATTGTTACTGCTAACGGAATTCATGTAAGTCATGCCAGGCACACCATTAATAGCACGCTCCAGTGGTATGGCAACTGCATTGGCGCATACTTCGGCATTGGCGCCGTTATAGGTGGCTGTAACCACGACAGATGGCGGAACGATATCGGGGAATTGTGTAACCGGCAATGAAAACAGCGCCAGTACACCAAGCAATACTATAATAAGCGATATAACAAGCGAAAGCACGGGCCTTCGTATAAATATTTCAACCATTTAAATAACTTTAATCGTGCTGTATCAATAATTATTTGAACAAAATGCAACCGGCAGCTGATGCAGAAAAGCATCGGCTATATGCCGTAGGGATATTTATGATTAACGCGCAGCGAGGAGGCTATCGGCTGCCAGCATGCGTGGTTCTATACGCATACCATCACGTATATTTTGTACCCCTTCATACACAATTTTATCGCCAGCCTTAAGACCTGACTGCACTACAAAATAGCGGTCTATCCTGGTGCGTGGCACAAAGGTTTTCATCTTAACGGTACTGTCTGTATTCAGTACAAAAACATAGTTTTTATCCTGTACATCAAACACAGCTTTTTGTGGCACCATTAAAGCATTATGCACGTGGGTAGTGATGCTGATTTTACCTGTAGATCCGTGTTTTAAAATTTTGTAGGGATTGGGAAACCTTGCCCGGAAAGCGATAGAGCCTGTGCCCTGGTCAAACTCCCCTTCCATGGTTTCTATTTTACCGCTGCTGCCATAAACTGAGCCATCGGAGAGAATGAGTTTTACATTATTATCAGGAAGATTCCTGTTTGCTTGCAGATTACGCACATGTTCGAGGTATTCATTTTCAGATACCCTGAAATAAGCTAATACTTCAGAAAGGTCTGAAACAGTGGTAAGCAGGTCGCCTTCATTTATAAGGCTGCCCAGCTTAAGCGGTATACGGTCTATTACACCATTAAAAGGCGCCCTTACTAAAGTGTACGATAAATGCAGGTTTGCTTCATCTTCCATTGCCTGCTGTTCATTCAGCCGGGCTTGCGCACCTTTTAGTTTTGACTGGGCTAATTCAAGCTCTGTTCTTGATATAACTTTTTTATCAACCAGCAACTGTATTCTTTTTATCTCCAGTTCAGATGCATGTACTGCTGCTTTTGCATCGGCTACGCCCGCCCTTGCTTTGGCAAGGTCGAGCTGAAACTGCTGATCATTTAATTTAAATAAGGGCTGACCTTTTGTTCCAGACTTGCCTTCATCCACATAAATTTTCTCAAGATAGCCCTGCAGTTTGGAACGTATCTCCACATTTTGAACAGCCTGTACATCGGCTACATAACCATTTTGAAGGCTTGTATCTTCCGGATTTAATTGTATAACAGGCAATACCGGAATTTCTTTTTGCTTTTTGCTTTCAGTATTAGAACTACAGCCTGCAATAGCAATAACAATAGCGCAATAAATAATAGGTTTTATATTCATCGTTACAAATTTTTGGTTTAATCGTGCTCATATGGCTATAAGCAATACCACAGGTATTCAATATGTAACAATGAAATCAGAAAGGTGTTAAGCGAAAGAGAAAATGATGATGTGCCGGAACACTGAATGTTCTGTTGCAAGCCGTAAGGCATTGCAATGTTGTTGCGGTAATTATTTTATAATTGTATTCAAAACTATTTTTTCTAGAATTTTCTTTCAAGCGAAACTGTTGGGTGCGGGACGTTTGCTTATCAATTTTAAAACTAAACAGTTCATGACCATCGCCATTTAAATCCATATTTAACAGACCGCCTAAAATTTGAAGCAACGACACATCATCCTGCGAAGTTGCTTTTATGGCATCAGAAATTGAATCTATTGTATTATTGGCAAATGGTTGCACAGCATAAGATACATTTCTTAAGCCGAAACAAAAGAGCACCAAAAAACAAAGCCATTTTAATATATAGGTTTTGTATTTTTTATGCAGCAACAATAATTAAAAAGATTTTTAAGTGAAATAAATGCTATCGCCGTAAAGATAAATTAAAGGAATGAAAACAGGGCCTGTCGCATTTTTAAGTTTTCTTAAAATATATTATATAACACGCGTATGTAACACTTGACTTTGTTTACAATGGATGCACTTTCAAATTCCCCCAATTGTTAAAAATTTGTATCTTGCAGCCAGCAAATAATAATGAAATTCCTCTCTTCCAATTTAGATCTGCTCAATCACTAACACGCCGTTTTATACGACGAAGCCGTTTTATACTCTGTTATCATTTCATTATTCACTACTCATCATTCATTACTTTTTATGCTTACTCATACTATATCCAAAAAAGCCCGGCATTATTTACAGTTAGAAGAAGAATTTGGCGCACATAATTATCATCCTTTGCCCGTGGTTTTGGAAAAAGGCCAGGGCGTTTTTTTGTGGGACGTTGAAGGAAAAAGATATTATGATTTTCTAAGCGGTTATTCTGCTGTTAACCAGGGACATTGTCATCCGCGCATTGTGAAGGCGTTGATTGAACAGGCACAAAAACTTACACTCACATCCCGTGCTTTTTATAATAATCTTTTAGGAGAATATGAAAAATTCATGACTGCATTATTTGGTTATAACAAACTGCTGCCAATGAATACAGGCGTTGAAGCAGTGGAAACAGCCATTAAACTTTGCCGCCGCTGGGGATATGAAAAAAAGGGTATTAAAGATGGTGAAGCAAAGATTATTGTTTGCGCAGATAACTTTCATGGAAGAACCACAACGGTTATTTCATTTAGCACCGACCCTTTATCCAATTCAAAATTTGGCCCGTTTACACCCGGGTTTGTTGTTATTCCATATAATGATATAAATGCTTTACAAAAAGCTTTGGAAGATAAAACCGTTGCTGGTTTTTTGATTGAACCTATACAAGGTGAGGCCGGTGTGGTGGTGCCGGATGAAGGCTACCTTTCCAAAGCCAAACAATTATGCGAAGCCTATAATGTTTTATTCATGGCGGATGAAATACAAACCGGGCTTGGCCGCACAGGCAAAATGCTTGCATGCGATCATGAGCATATAAAGCCGGATATTTTAATTCTTGGCAAAGCATTGAGCGGCGGCACAATCCCTGTGTCTGCAGTATTGGCCAACAATGAAATCATGCTGAACATAAAGCCCGGTGAGCATGGCTCTACGTATGGCGGCAATCCGTTGGCATGCGCTGTTGCAATAGAATCAATAAAAGTGTTGCAGGAAGAAAGCATGATTGAAAATGCTGCAACAATGGGAACCCTGCTGCGCAATGAATTGCAGCAATTAAACTCGCCTTTTATATCCACGATTCGTGGCAAAGGTTTGCTGAACGCCATCGTAATTGAACATGCGAATAAAGAAGCAGCGTGGGAGCTTTGTCTTCAGCTTAAAGAAAATGGTTTACTGGCAAAACCAACGCATGGCGATAAAATACGTTTTGCGCCACCGCTTGTTATTTCAAAACAACAAATACTGAAATGCGTTGATATTATTGACCGCTCTCTAAAAGATGGTTTAGGTTAATTATAAAATTAATCCCGGTCTTTAGTTTTAGTTTGCCACAAATGCAGGAATAAAAACCTTGCATTTGTGGCACTAATACTTACTGCATTATAATCCTACAAAATTTTTTAAGGAACAAAAGCTTTGTAAGCAATAAGCTTTCCTGACGTAGAAACAGTATAGGTTTCACCAGCTAAAACAGCAACTGCTTCTCCCCTTTTCGCTGCAATATTATTACTGCCTTTTGCATTAAGTGTGCCTTCTATTATAACGATAATATCAAGCGAAGTTGCTTCTGCTTCATAAACTTCCCCCTCACTTAATTCTATTTTACTAATGCCGAAATCAGGAACGGGACAGGGATAATTTTTTTCACCGCTCGTAAGGTCTATCCCTTTCATCACATTCGGTTCAATGCCTTCAAATATGATATGCTTTATTAATTCTGGCACATCAATATGTTTTGGTGTAAGGCCACCGCGTAATACATTATCGCTGTTTGCCATCAGCTCTACATTTTGCCCTTCAAGATATGCATGCGGCAAACCGGCGCCCTGAAACACAGCTTCACCGGGATTTGTTTTTACAATATTAAAAAAGTAAATAGAAAATATACCGCGGTCGAGGTTGGAAAAATTTTCCAGCTGTTCGTACAATTTTGCAACCCACCAGCCTGCGTCAGCTTTTGTAAGTTCATTATTTTTTTTGCGGTTAATTTCTCTTTCAACAAGTGGCGTAAGCAAGGCATCAACTTCCACCTGCGGCATCAGCATCACATGTTCATATAAACCTTTATAGCCTTTGTTCATAACAAGGCTTTCAAAATATTTAAATTCAGACACAGTTTGCAAAACTTTCAGCAATTTATCTTCACTTAAAAAACCATGCAGCAGCCAGAATTCGCTTAAGGCAACCATTACTTCGGGCTTATGATTTTTATCCTTATAATTGCGGTGCGGTGCATTAATAGAAACACCGTTTGCTTCTTCCTCATTAAACCCTTTTTCCGCAGATTCTTTTGAAGGATGTACCTGTATGCTGAGCATATCTTTTACATCAAGGATTTTAAAAAGATACGGTAGCTCGCCAAAAGCTGTAGCCGTTTTTTCACCAATAATTGAATTGGCATCTTGTTGAATTAAGTTGTATAAATTTTCTTCTTTTCCGTCAACAATCAATGCAGATGAGGCTGACGGATGAGCGCCCATCCAATACTCTGCAAACGGTTTGTTTTCTTTGTTTTCAATTGCCAGCCAGTGCGGAATATATGCAGTGCCGCCCCAGGCATAATGTTGAACTTTTCCTTTCAGTTTGAAAATTTTATCTTGTAGCATAATCAACCCTTTATTTTATGTCGGGATGGAACAAAACTACCGGAAACAAAGGAGAAGACCTTGCCGCAATTTATCTTTCCGGGAAAGGTTATGAGATCATTGAACGCAACTGGCGTTTTCGTTATGCTGAGGTGGATATAATTGCTGCGATGGATGACCGTCTTCACTTCTTTGAAATAAAAACAAGAACCACTTCTAAATATGGCAAGCCTGAAGAAAGCATGAGCCATAAGAAAATGAAGATGCTGAAAATAGCGGCCGAAGAATATCAATACCGGAACCCGCAATGGAAATACCTGCAGTTTGATGTGCTGGCCATCACCATAGAATATGGCATACCAACAGAATATTTTTTAATTGAAGATGTTTACTTTTAAAACTCTCCTGCAAGTTTAGTCTCTATAAACAATGTCAGGAATGATTATTCTTTTTTTCTTCTTCAATTATATCAGCTTCAAGTTTTTCTTTTTTAAGCGTAACCCTTATACGCGCATAAATGCTCATATAAATATTGGCAACCCAAACTATTGAAAAGAAGGCTATAAGATAGCCTTTCCAGTCAGTATATAATAACTGAAACTTTGTTATAACCAGCATCAACGCTGTTATGTAATGACTGAAACAATATTCGCAGGTAAATAAATAAAAGAACTTCTTTTTCCAAAGATTTCTGCTTTCATTTTTGCACTTCACGCAGTAGTTTTTTATTTCGGCAAAAATTTCTTCGTGCGTAACCGTCCATGCAATGCAGGCAACAGGTATTGCAATTATGAATAAAGCCGCTACAGCTTTTCCTGTTATTATAAAATCCTGCATAAATAATTATTTACCTGCTTTTATGGGATGTGTTGTTACATTTTCAAAAGAGCCTTTTTTCTCCATTTCCACGGTTTCAGTCCACACTGCATAATCATTCGGATAAATGCGCCGGCCTTTAAAATGCGCATAATTTTTTGTGAAGGCTGCGCCTCCGTATAAAATAATAGATGAATAGTACACCCACAACAAAATAAGAATGATAGAGCCGGCAGCGCCGTAAGTATTGCCAATATTTCTCGTGCCGAGATAAAAACCAATGGCGAATTTACCAAGCATAAAAAGTAAAGCTGTTGTTATGGCGCCGGTAAGCACATCGCGCCATTTTATTTTGGCATCGGGCAGCACTTTAAAAATGATGGAGAACAATAATGTTATAATTAAAAAAGTAATAAAAAGATTAATGCCATACGCCATTTTTGCTTCCAGCCCTATATTGGGAAATAAACTTATGAGATTAGGCATAAGAGCGCCTAAAAAAATATCCAATATGGTATTTATCAGTAATGATACCAGCAAAATAAAACTTACGCTCGCAATAATCGAAAAACTTAAAAGCCGGTTTAATAAAATCTTTATCCATCCTCTTTTTGGTTTGGCTTTTAAGCCCCATATTAAATTAATGGAATCCTGTATTTCGCCAAACACGCTTGTGGCGCCTATTACCAAAGCTATAATGCTTGCAAAAGAAGCGAACCAGTTACCCTGTTTTATAGTTGCTTTTTTAATGAGCTCCTGTATTTGCAAAGCCGCATCACTGCCCACAAATGATTTTATTTCATGATAGATGGAACCTTCAATTGCACCTCTTCCAAAAAAAATTGCAGAAAGACTAATTATTAAAATGAGCACAGGAGCAATGGAGAAAATAGTATAATAAGCCAGTGCGGCACTCATACGCGTAATGCGGCAATCAGTAAAATCACTGCCCGTATCTTTTAATATTTTCCATAAACCTCTAAAAGTAAGCTCAACTTTTTCAGGTTTTTCTACAGTAATGTTTTGATTAGAATTATCCATCATGCAGCCTGTATATTTAAATATGAAATATAACAACAAACACATAACAAAAAGCCGGCTAAAAATGAAGCCGGCCTTTTTTATTCATCACATTATCACTCACCTTCTTTTATCGTTATTATCATTTCGCTGTGGTTTTCTTTTAGCCACATCGTTATTTTTTTGTTTTTGCTGCGATTTTACAACCTTGGCAGGTCTTGCTTTTTGCTGATTTTTTTTCACCACCTGGTTTTTAAGCTGATTATTTACAGGCTTTCTGTTTACTGATTGCGGTTTCTTTACTGCTTCTTTTTTACTGGCCTTATTTACCGCCTGTTTGTTAACCGTTGCTTTCCCGTTGTTTTTATTAATGGATGTTTTAGTGTTTGCTTTTACCGAAGTTTGTTTTTTGTTAACCGTTACTTTATCGGTTCTTCTATTTACTGTAACAGCATTTTTATTCTTATTCACCGTTGTTTTGTTATTACTGTTTTTATTTACCACAACGGTTTTGCTATTATTAATTGCCGGCTTGTAAACATTTACTGTATTATTATTAACAACAGTTCTGCCAGGTCTTGAAGAATTGGAAACGGTATACGTTTTAACCTTCATTCGATTAACCCTTTCAACATCCTGCCTTCTCGGGCCTGCCACATAATGCACGTTATTTCTTACAGTAACATTATTTACAACCGTAGTATTTCTAATAATAGTTACGTTACGCCTGCGCGGCACATAATAACGGCTTATAGCCGGGCTTGTTATATACCTGTGCGGGGCAAATACCCACCAGTTTGCAGGTATGGTATTGAAATTAACGTTTACATTTAACCCCGGCGATAATGGCGCCCATCCGTAATAGTCACCGCCGCCTCTCCATGCAACCCATGCAGGTGCCCATTCATAACCAGGCACCCAATACCAGCCATAATTAGTATTATAATTCCATCTGCCGTAATGAAAAGGCGCCCAGCCCCAGTCATAATCTGAAACCCAGGTCCAGCCATAATTTGTATAAGCCCAATGACCACCGGTTGAATAAGGAACGAAATTCCTGTCATTGCTTATCCATACTTGTCCATAAGTGGAATTGTTCATCCAGCGGCCATAAGGTTTAAGCGAGTTATAAAACACAGAAAAACTTACATTGACCGTTTGCGATTGTGCTTCATTAACATGCACCGATCCTGCGCCAACCAAGACCGCAAGCAGGTATATTTTAAATAATTTTTTCATATACGTCAATTTATTTATGAAATCATTTTATACTAATAAGAAACAAAACCGCGCCAAAAGATTACAGGTTATTTGTTAAAAGAAAAACAGTGCAGGAACCTCGATTAACCTCATGGGGATTAACAACTTCATTATTATACATTTGCAGCTATGGCATTCAATTTCAGCCTGAAAAATACTGATACAAATTCCAAAGCAAGGGCAGGAAAAATTACTACGGCGCATGGCGAAATTTTAACGCCCATTTTTATGCCTGTTGGCACTGTTGGCAGCGTAAAAGCCGTTACACAGCAGCAACTTTACCAGGAAGTAAAAGCACAGATAATATTAGGAAATACTTATCATTTATATCTCAGGCCGGGAACTGAAATACTCAATAAAGCAGGCGGGTTACATAAGTTTATACATTGGGATAACCCTATTCTTACCGATAGCGGCGGCTACCAGGTTTTTTCGCTGGCTCAAAACAGGAAAATAAAAGAAGAAGGCGTTTTATTTCAAAGCCATATAGATGGCAGCCGTCATTTATTTTCACCTGAAAAAGTAATGGATATACAGCGCCATATCGGTGCTGATATTATCATGGCATTTGACGAATGCCCGCCCGGTGAAAGCGAATATAATTATGCTAAAAACAGTTTAATGCTCACGCAGCGGTGGCTTGACAGGTGCATCAGCCATCTTAATTCAACTGAGCCATTATATGGTTATGAACAAAACCTGTTTCCTATTGTGCAGGGCAACCAGTTTCATGACCTGCGGAAAATTTCCTGTGAATACGTTGCATCAAAACAGGCGCCCGGCAATGCTATCGGCGGTCTTAGTGTGGGCGAGCCTGAAGCAGTAATGTATGAAATAACTGCGCTTTGCTGTGAGCATTTGCCTGCCGATAAACCACGTTATTTAATGGGCGTTGGCACACCCTGGAACATACTGGAATGCATAAGCCTTGGCGTGGATATGTTTGATTGTGTTATGCCCACGCGTAATGGCCGCAATGGCATGCTGTTTACAACCAACGGTGTTATTAATATAAAAAATAAAAAATGGGCTGATGATTTTACACCGATTGATGAAGGTTTGCCAAATGAAATAAGTCATTATTACACCAAGGCTTATTTACGGCATTTATTTGTGGCTGATGAATTATTGGGCTTAACTATTGCCAGCCTGCAAAATCTTTGTTTTTATTTATGGCTGGTGAACGAAGCAAGAAACGAAATAATAAAAGGTACATTTACTTCATGGAAAAGTTCCATGACCGAACGACTTAAACAAAGATTATAATGCCTGGCCACCACTTTCCCGGCTTTCTCACTTACCAACTAATTAACGAATTATCATCCCAACTATAATTTATTTTTGCCTGCTTTAATACAAATGAAAAAACTCGACTGGTACATACTCAAAAAATTCCTGGTAACTTTTTTCTTTTGTATTCTCTTGTTTACGGTTATTGCCGTAGTGGTTGATATAAGCGAAAAAACGGATGATTACGTAAAAGCCGGCCTTTCTGCAACACAGGTTTTCACACAATATTATCTTGGGTTTATTCCCTTTATTGATTCGCTGCTGTTTCCTTTATTTGTATTGATAGCGGTAATATTCTTTACATCCAAAATGGCGGGCCGCAGCGAAATTATAGCCATTCTTGCCAGTGGCACCACTTACAACCGCATGTTATTGCCCTATTGGATCGGCGGCAGTTTTCTTGCCCTGCTGCTTATGTTTGCACTGGCATTTGTGATACCAACAGCCAACGTAAAAAAAACATCTTTTGAAGAAAAATATATCAATGTAAACTCCACCTATAATCCACTCGTGGAAAACCGCCAGCGCAGTATTTATTTCAGGATTGATTCTTTTACTTATGCGGGCATACGCAATTACGATACAACATCAAAATACGGCGGCCCTTTTTTCATGCACCGCATAAAAGGAAATGAACTTATTTATAACCTGAGGGCACAATCGATACAATGGGATACAGCAACCAAAAAATGGAAACTCTCCAATACGGTTGAACGCACATTTTCCGGCATTAGCGAAAAAATAAAAACGCAAAACTCCATGATGCTGAACCCATCTTTTAAACCGCTAGACCTCAGCCGCGATGAATATGCAAAAGACAAACTGAA
>JAEWBD010000408.1 GCA_023391315.1 Bacteroidota bacterium
CTTTTAATGTGCCGTCGGGGTAAAGGCGCAAACCCGGCGGAAGTTTTGTTTCATCCGCGATAAAAGTTAATACACCGTTGCCACCGCTGGCATTTATTTTAGCGCTGTAAAATTTTGCAACCTGTGCATCGTATAAAAACTGCCACGCTATAGATGGTTTTATATTTACTCTCAGGATGGTTTCAGCCGTTGATGTTTTGCCTTTATCATCGTAAGCAACTGCTTTTATAATGTTGTCGCCGCCGCGGGCTTTTAATGCAAGTTTATAAGGTGCTTTCTTAAAAGTTTTTGCTGATTTGCCATTGTAAAAAACTTGCACCTTTTTAATGCTTCCGTCGGCATCGTGTGCGGCAATTTCAACGTTAATTTTTTCTCCAGCCTCTGCCGTTTGTTTATAGGAAGGTGTTTTAAAAAATACTGTTGGATAAATATTGCCGTCATTAATTTTTGAGTAAGCCCAATCCGTTAAATTCTGTGTGCTGGTTGCAACCCACATCACGCCGTGATCATAGCCTTTAAAATTTGAATAACGCGGATTTACACCGGTAACCCAAGTTGCGCCTGTATCATTTACAGCGCCATTTAAGTGACGGATATCCGCAACATTTTTGCGCAGCGATCTTGAAAAATAATCGGTCTCACCCTGGTTGCACCATATAGGAATATCTTTTATTTTAGTTGAATCTCCATGAAAAGCCATGCCCATTGTAATGCCTGCTGCAAAATAGCCAGGATATTGTTGTATTATATCAAAGGTGCCTTCTCCACCCATTGAAAATCCGCAAACATATATTCGTTGCGGATCTGCCTTACCATCGGCAATAAGGCTGTCTGTTATTTTTTTCAGATCATTAAAATGCTGCCGCCATCCGCGTGAAGTTGCAGGCGCAATAATGTAAGTGGGAATTTTTTGTGTATTGTTGGAGAAGTTGTGCCACATGCGCACAATAGGGTCAACCGTATTGCGCAGGCTTGCATGATCATCTTCACCGCAACAGCCATGCATTGCTAGTACAACAGGATATTTCCTGTTTTTCTTCATGCCTGATGGTGTGTACAAATAATACTCTGTAGAATCTTCTGTGTGCCAGCTCCATTGCGGTAATCCTTTATAATCTATTTGCTGTGCGCACAAATAATGAGCAGGTAAAATAAAAATAAAAGCAAACAGTTTTTTCATGTGTCTAAGATATTTCATCAGTCTATTAAAGTATATCAAACTATATTAAAAACAATTTGAAAAAATATATTATGGCAGATGCGCTTAATATTGCATCAGGCTTATTTAATTAGTGTATTATTTAAATTACAGCGAATGTCTGCAAGCAACCATTGTAATTTATTATTCATTCAATGAAAAATTTCTAATGATAAATGCTAAATAACAATTTGAAAAATTATGTCGTGATACTTTTTCAAGAAGTACAAAAAAAATATATGCTTTTGATATTTGCATTATTTTTTTACACGGTATCAATAGCACAGCCTGGCACCAAAACAACATCTGAAGGCATAATAACTTACGCTTATCGAAATAATGCCAAAGAACTTAAAGAGGCGCCGCCGCTTCAGCTATATTTTAAAAATAACATAGCGCATCTTGTGCAAAGCGGAAGAAGGGCCAATAGTGAAGACCTGTTTATTGATTACAACCACCAGGAGGCCTATCAAATCCTCACCATGAAAGATGGCAGCCGCTATACTTTAAAAACACTGTTTAATGATTTTGAAAAAGCAACTGTTTTAAATGATACGGCAACAATATTGGGATATCATTGCCAAAAAGCAAAACTTACCATTCGCTCAAATACAATTGAAGTGTGGTTTACGAATGAAGCCGGTATAAAGGGCAGCCCGTCTATCAGTGTTGCACCTGCATTGGGATTAATATTAAAAATGGTGCGCAACGGAAGTTTTGAAACATATGCAACATCTGTAGAACTTAAAAAGATAAACGACACAGATGTTGCTATACCTGCAAATAACCTGCAGGTTGTGGACGAAGCCACCTATCGCAGGAAACAGATTGATAACCGCTTTACTACTATCCCTGTTTTCAATCATCAGCAAATAAATTTTGGCGATACTATCAGTAATTCTAAAGACGATGAAATAAATACTGTGTACCGCTATGCCGGCGGTACGGTGGTTGTAAAGAAAATGAAACTGCCTGCTATGCAAAATGCGCTGGTGTTTGCCAGTTTAACTGAATATTCCAATGGCGATGCATACGATCGCACCGGCAGCGTGTTTATTATTCCCTTCGATAAAAAAATAAATTTCCTGGATGCATTAAAAAGTGGCGTAAAAGTATTGCCGGTTTATAAGGATAAGCAGCAGCAGGAATACCAGGGCGTTGTTGAAACAAACGATTATCTGCCGCCACTTGAACTGATGCGTTTCTTTACGCCGTTTGGTGTGCGGCATTATAATGAACGCTCAAAAATTGAGGGCTATAACTGGGCTGATTCTGTAAACTATAAACAGGATATAACAGAGCTATTACCACGCCTGAATAATGAAGTTTGGATTGGTGTTTACATTGGTAATTATGATAAAGGCGGCCATATCATAAACCTTGACCTGGAATACCATGAAGAAGAAGCCGACAGTATTAAAAAACAATATTGGGTGCAGCCAGTATTCAATACGCTTAACCTTATGGAAATGGCCCAGCAGAATTATGGTACTATGTTCGACGATGATTCGCTAACTGTTACGGTAAACATTCCGAAAGGATTAAAAAATGCCGCATTGCGTTATATTGCAACAGGCCATGGAGGATGGGGTGGCGGCGATGAATTTAATAAAAAGCTAAACGAAATATTTTTAGACGGCAGGAAAATATTTGAATTCATTCCCTGGCGCACCGATTGCGGCACTTACAGGATGTTCAATCCTTCCTCAGGGAATTTTGGCAATGGTGTTTCCTCCTCCGATTACAGCCGCAGTAACTGGTGCCCCGGCACCACAACCAACCCGGTATATATTCCGCTGAATGATCTTGCAGCAGGCACACATACATTAAAGGTCGCTATTCCTTTAGGCAAACGTGAAGGCAATAGCTTCAGCGCATGGAATATATCCGGCTGTATAATAGGCGAAGTGGAAAATTGATATAAGGATTTGCAAATAAGGCATGTTTATTAATAAAATTTTACCGATGAAAATTGTTGTTTTAGATGGCTATACTTTAAACCCGGGCGATCTTTCCTGGAAAGAAATGGAAGCGTTAGGTGAATTGATTGTTTATGATCGCACAAACCCGTTGCAGATTGTGGAACGCGCAAAAGAGGCAGACATTGTGCTCACCAATAAAGTGCCGCTTTCAGCACAAACCATTAATCAGCTTGCCTCATTGAAATATATTGGTGTACTGGCAACCGGTTATAATATAATTGATGTGGCTGCAGCACGGGCAAGGAATATTCCTGTATGCAATGTGCCGGGTTACAGCACAGCTTCTGTGGCGCAGTTAACGTTTGCCTTGCTGCTTGAATTAACACATCATGTGCAGCGTCACAGCGATGCTGTTATGAAGGGCAAATGGTCTGCATCGCCTGATTTTTGCTTTTGGGATTATCCTTTAATGGAACTTGATGGTAAAAGCATCGGCATCATTGGTTTTGGCACTATCGGGCAGAAAGTTGCTGATATAGCATCGACGTTTGGCATGCATATAATTGCCAACAGCAGAACGGAAACCAATCAGCAGCATCGTAAAAATTTTAAATGGGCAGGCGTGCAGGAACTATTGCAACAGGCAGATGTAATAAGTATTCATTGTCCTTTAACTCCTGCAACAAAAGGCCTTATTAATAAAGAAAGTTTACGACTGATGAAGCCTTCTGCTTTTTTATTGAACACAAGCCGCGGCCCGATTGTTATTGACGAAGACCTTGCCGATGCATTAAACAACGATATAATAGCAGGCGCGGGCATTGATGTGCTTTCTACAGAACCACCCTCTTTATCCAACCCTTTGTTAAAAGCAAAAAATTGTATGATCACACCGCACATTGCATGGGCTACAAAAGAAGCCAGAACACGAATGATGAATATGACATTAAGCAACCTTACAGCCTTTTTTGAAGGCAAGCCGGTGAATGTGGTGAACTGATAAAACTCAGTTACTATGTTTTATTAAAATGCAATAAATTTTTATATAACCTGCGCTGATGCGCTGTTACCTGTTTAATAATTACTGCGATTAATATCATTGGTTAAATTAACAAAGAGCCTGTTACACCATTAAACAGTTTATGGGGGTTATGCTTAGGGCCGTTCAGAAATGGGCGGCTCATTTGTTTAATGAATGCAGAAAAGATTATTGACCAACCTTTGCTAAAAATAAAAGCAATAAAAAAGCCCTGCTGGAAAGCAAGGCTGCATAGAATCTCTAACTTAATGCTATGAACCCATCACAAAAATGCTTTATTTATGTAACTAAATTGTGAACGGAACATTAAGTGTATATTAAGGATTATAAATTCAGGTCTAACATTGTCCAGCCTTTCCACCAGTTAGCTTCATCGCCTGATGCACCTGCAGCGCCTTTGAAACTAACTTTACTGAAGAAACTGTTTGATAATTTGGGAGCGGAAAAGCTTGCGCCGCTTAACAAAGGTGAATTTTCCTTTGGCGTTATATCAGGATTTGAATAATCAAATGGTGCCGTTAATAATACATCACTGTTGTTGGTTAATATTGAATTGCCATAACCTGCGGTTAAAAACCATTTGCTTACAGCATCTTTATCCCAGCCTGTAGGCGAAGCGCTTGCAGCATAATCAACTGGAACATTACAACCTGCTACAACTGTATTTTGTATTTGCAGCGCATTTGCAGTTATATTATTATCAGTTGGTGTACCCTTGCTGGCATCAATTAAAATACCTGTAGGATAACCCATTATAACAGAATTAAAAATTGATATACTTGAATTTCTTCTTATTTGTGCACCAGCAAGAAACAGGCTGTTACCGGCATTATTAAGTGCAGCGCGTGGGCCAATAACCGTAATGTTACTGTATGTGCCTGATGTTTGCGGCATTAAAGAACTTCCGTTAGCATCGTTATCGCTTTCAAAAGATTCGCTTTTTGAAATATCGGCAATGGCAGAATCCCTTATTACAATACCAAACTGCACGTTGCCGCTCCAGCCATTATCCGTATCAAAATCATCATCCAGGGTGCTTATAAATACAGTGTGCTTAAGGTTTACATTACCTCCAAAACATTCAATGGCATCGTCGTTTGCTTTGTATATTTCCACATAATCAACTGTGGTGCTTTTTCCTACGCCTGCGAGTGTTAAGCCGTTAAGTTCATTGTCAGGTAAATAAGCGTAGCCTGCATATTCAATACGCACATAACGCAATATGCCGGAATTGTCATCATCGTTTGTGCCTCCAAACAAGCCGAGGCCTTCGGCAGTGTTTACGCCGCCTTCAACAGAACCTGTTCCCTGCACGCCATTATAAGATGCATTTGTTTTTGCATTTCCAAGCACAACTATGCCACCCCAGTCACCTCTTTGCGGGTTTGCCTGGTCTGAAGTAAAAATAATGGGTTTATCAGCAGTGCCATCCGCTATAATCTGGCAGCCTCTTGTAATAACCAATGCGCCCCTTGTTGA
>JAEWBD010000089.1 GCA_023391315.1 Bacteroidota bacterium
CCCTCGGATTTTTCTGGCCAAATGCTGAATAACCATCGCGGCGGAAAGAAGCTGTTAACAGGTAACGTTGTTTATAGGAATAATTTAAACGGCCCATCATGGCATCGCCTGTGCTTACCTGGTCGTCACTGCTGATAACCGGTTTAATACCTGCACCTATGTTGTGATAGCTTAAAACATCATTGGGTGAAAAACCTTCGTTATCCATTTGGCTTCTCCATGACTGGAATTTTTCTGCATTCAGCAGAAACGTAAAATCGAAAGAATGATCACCATAAGTTTTATTCCATTTAATAAGGTTATCCACCTGCCAGTTGAAAGTTGTCTGATCGGTGCGGGTGGCTACGCCGCCTCTTGCTTTGTATTGAAAATCTTTAGCAGATATACCATTGAAATAGCGGTAAAATTCATAGTTGGGTGTAAAGTTCACCTGGTAAGAAAAGCCATAAGGCAATTCGCCCTTTACGAACATTGTTCCAAACAATGTATTTGTTTTTTGAAGGCGGTTGGTATAAGTATAATCCAGGAAAGGATTGATATTATTGCCCACATCATCATTCGGGCTATCCCTTAAATCTGTGCTGCCATCTTTATATTTTTCACCATATGGTGATGCGTTTACCATTTGGCCCCAGTTTACAGGCACCTGGCTTTCATCCCTGTCGGCAAACTGGAAGTTGATACCGGCAGTTAAGAACTTTGCAATTTTGGCCTCAAGGTTTGTCCTTACCCTGAATATCTGGTAATCATCGCCCACAATTACCCCTTCATTGTCGGTATAGTTGGCAGATAAATAGTAAGATACTTCATCTTTTCTTCCGGCCACACTTACCGTATGATCCTGCCGGAAACCTTTATGAAACATCATGTTGTACCAGTCGGTTGTTTTGCCGGCTTTGTAATTGGCTATTTCAACGGGGTACATTTTTAACCTGTTTAGCCACACATCCACGGGGTCGCCCTGCGAGTTATCATACGCCATCCATTCATCTACCGAAATAGAATCCGGCAGGGTGCTGGGATCATTAAACTGGTAGGGTTTATGGTTAACATTAATACTGTTCAATACATCCGTTCTCCAGGCAACAAAACCAGGCCCGTCATATATCGGCTGGTTCATGGCCAGCTCCCCGTAACCAAAGTTTGAGTTCAATGTTATCTGCGCACCTTTGCGGGAACCTTTTTTTGTAGTAATAATAATCACGCCGCTGGCAGATTTTGCACCAAACACAGCAGCGGATGTTGCATCTTTTAAAACATCGATGGTATTGATGTCATTGGGATTGATATCACTTAATGAACCGGGATAAATAACCCCATCCACCACAATCAATGGTGTAGTGCCGGCATTGATAGACGAGCGGCCGCGTATCTGCAAATCGCCACCGCCTTTTGCCGAGGCTGAGTTTGTTTGGGATATTGTTAAACCTGCCACATTACCGCGCAGCATATCTGTTACCTGCGTGGGGTTTTCGTTTTCAAGCTGCGAGGCTTTTAGCTGGGCTACTGCGCCGGTTAAGTCTTTCTTCTGTTGCGTTCCGTAACCTATAACCACCACCTGGTCGAGGGTGCTGCTTTCAAGTTCAAGCGCCACATTAATCGATGTTTGCCCGTTAACCGGTATTGTTTGCGAGGTATAACCTACAAAAGAGAAAACAAGTTTGCCCGATGAAGGAACATTTGAAAGCATAAAGCTGCCATCAGCATTTGTTGTAACGCCCCGCTTGCTGCCTTCAACTATTACCGAAACACCTTCCAAAGGCTTTGCATTTTCTTTTGCTGTTACCGTGCCTTTAACTGACACAGGCGCCTGTGCCAGTAAACTGCCCGTTGCATAAAAGAGCAGGCATGCGCTCAACAGCATCCATTTGTAAAAGATTTTTTTCATAATGCAGTATTTAGTTGTGAAGAGATAAGAAAAATTGCAGTGCGATTCATACGTATAGTTTTATAGTTAGAAATTAAAAACCAATAGAATTGCCGCCATCAACGGCCAGCACAGTACCTGTAATAAAACGGGCGGCTTCCGAAGCAAGGAATGCGGCCGCATAACCCACATCATCCGGGTGCCCTAATTTGCGCATAGGCGTGCGGGCTATTACCCGTTGCATCCTGTCTTTATCACTGTTCAATGCTTTGGCCGACATATCTGTTGCTATAAAACCCGGTGCAATACAATTTACCCGGATACCCTTTTCTGCCAGCTCAACAGCCAGGGCTCTTGTCATACCTTCCACCGCTGTTTTTGATGCGGTATAAGCCACCACTTTTGGCAAGCCATAGTGTGCCGCCATCGAACTGATCATAATTATATTACCCTGCTGTGTTGCAGCCATGTGCCTGGATATTTCCCGCGTGAGCGCAAACACGGCCTGTTGGTTGGTTAAGATGATGTTTTGAAACTCTTCATCCGTAACATCCAACGCATCTTTTTTCATATTGATGCCGGCATTGTTTACGAGTATATCGATAGTTTTTGCCTGTTGTATTAACTGTTCAACAAATGCCGGGATAGCTTTCAGTTGAGATAAATCGGCCGGTATATACATGCAGGCATTGCCAATTTCTTTACAGGCATTTTGCAGCTTGTTTTCATCACGGCCGGTAATAATCACTTTGGCGCCGTTGCCGGCCAACACTTTGGCAATGGCCAGCCCGAGGCCGCTACCGCCGCCGGTTACTACTGCCGTTTTTCCGTTGAGTGAAAACATGGCAGGTAGGGTGTCTTTAGATGCGTGGGTAATATTTTCCTGCGGGTGCATAGTTTAGTTTTATTGATATAAAAAATTTTAAACAGTACTGAAACCGGCAATAAGGCGCATCATGCTATACTGCACAAGTGAGCGACACCTGTCCAGCAGCCTGTAGCCGGAAAATCAATTCAAACAACCTGTGTTTAAATCCTACTTCTTACCTGTTGCTATATCCAGTGCTTTTGTTGCCGTATAATATTTGGCTAACATGCCGGGTACTTCCCAGCCGGGAAGTTTTTTATCTTTTAAGTATTGCAGGTATCTTTCCATTACCTGCGCAAAATGTGCTTCGTGGCCTACATCGTATTTTTCGGGTATTACAACCTTGAAACCTTTGTTTATTTTTTCAACTGTAACGCCGGGATATTTTTCATTCAATTGCTGAATGGCTATGTTTAATGTATCTGCAAAATCTTTTGAGTTATTGTTTGGCCAGATATATAATACCGGCTTATAATTTTCTGCTGCACCCTGCTTTATTTCCAGTGAAGCCCTGGTGCCTTTTAATAAAGAATAATGAGAATCGCCGCCGGCTGCTGCCTTGTATTCCCAGCGCGGTGTTACCCTTGCATGAATGCCTTTAATGGTATAGTTGATTTCGCCGTTTGCATGTGATTGCAACACCGTATCATTGGTTATATATGGCTTAAGAAAACCAGGGAATGTATCTTCTTTTGTAATGGCCGAAAATTGTGATAAGGTAAGTGGCGTTGGCCAAATGCGTGCATTGGTAATATCAATATCTTTTGTGTAATCAATGATGGAGTCGGGGAAACATTCCCACTGAATAAGATCGAGCAAATGCGTGCCTACATCAGTAATGGCATCGCCCTGCTGACCGGGATCAAAGAACCAGTCGGGCCTTGTTAATACATTGCCGGAAACATATTTATAGAAGTAATGAACGCTTTCCATTCTTACAGCCGGATCGTTTGCTGTGCCCTGTTGCAATTCACCAAACACAAACGGTATATGTGCCAGTTCTTTTTGCAATGTGTTGGTTATTTCAGAGCGTTCCGTCATGATATCATACAGCAACACATTGTTTTTTGCCGCTGTGCTGAAAGCATCCTGCAGTTCATTAAAATCGCCTGCGTTTATGGCCATTGGTTTATCGCCCAATACGTTCAAACCCGCTTCCACACTACGTTTTATAAAATCTGTTTTTTGTTCGTTATTGCCTGCCAGCACCACCACGTTGCCTGCTTTTTCACTCAGCATTTTATCGAGGTAATCGCTGCCGGTATATAATTTCTCCACCCAGTGTGTTGGGTTATCTGTGCAATGATTGTATTGATCGATGAGTTTAAGATGCGCCTGCAGTTCATTGCCTTCAGGTGCATACACATGTACTACCGAATCTATTGCGGGATACATATTTTTCTGTACCAGCGCTGCATGAAAATGGCCGGGCGCCAGGGTTATCAAACGCACTTTGCTGCTGTCTTCAGCAGATGTGTTTTCAGTTGAAGAAGTGTTGCAGCCCAAGTTCATCATCAACAAAAAAATTATAATTAAGTAACTTGTTATTTTCATTCAATCATTTATTTTGAAACAAGCGTTCTTGCACGTATTTCACTACCGGTTGGTGAAGACACCAACCGGTACATTGATAAGTTTTTTATTTTGAAACAAGCGTTCTTACATCATATTCTTTATTAATCTGGTAAGGCCAGCGCTGGCTGCGCATGAGCATGAAGTTGGCTTCATCATCATTCTTAAACATTTCTTTTTCGGCATCCCAATACAGTTTTCTCTTCAACTGGAAAACAATATCATTCAATAAACAAACAGTGCAGGCACGATGGCCTACTTCAATAGGTGCTATATTTATTTCCCTTGTCCTGATGCTGTTTAGCCAGTTACCGTGATGGTCTGTACTTGTTATTAAATGAATTTCATTCGGGCCTATTTCTGAAGTAAGAATTTTTGGATCGCTTGCATCCAGCGCTTTGGAATTTTTGGCATTCGAAGCCGGATCGCTTGCCGTTACCGAATAATTGCCGCGGGTAACAAATATCCATCCCTTATCGCCCACGAATTTTACACCGTTGGGATATTCATTGCTCGCCAGCACTTTTAC
>JAEWBD010000288.1 GCA_023391315.1 Bacteroidota bacterium
GTCTGTATCATCCATTACATCCGCATGCAGCTTAGGCACTTTGCCGCCACAGAGTTTATGCATCAAAACAAATGTGCGGTTCACAAAATTGCCGAAGATGCTGGCCAGTTCGCTGTTGTTTTTATCCTGGAAATCTTTCCAGGTAAAATCGTTGTCTTTTGTTTCAGGTGCGTTGCTGCAAAGCACATAACGCAACACATCCTGGCAGTCTTTAAAATCTTCCAGGTATTCATTTACCCAAACCGCCCAGTTGCGGGAAGTGGAAACTTTATCGCCTTCAATATTTAAAAACTCATTGGCCGGCACATTATCGGGCAATACAAAATCACCGTGCGCTTTCAGCATGGAAGGAAAGATGATACAGTGAAAAACGATATTATCCTTACCGATAAAATGTATCAATCTTGTATCCTCTTTGCACCAGTAATCGGCCCAGTCGGGCGTTAATTCTTTAGTGGCACTGATGTAACCAATGGGTGCATCAAACCAAACATATAAAACCTTGCCTTCCGCATCGGGCAGGGGAACTTTAATACCCCAGTTGCTGTCCCGCGTCATGGCGCGGCTTTGCAGGCCGTTATCCAGCCAGCTTTTACATTGGCCATATACGTTATTCTTCCATTCTTTATGATCTTCCAGTATCCATTGTTTCAAAAAAGCTTCATAATCCTGCAAAGGAAAATACCAGTGTTTGGTTTTCTTTTTTACGGGTGTAGCATCGCTTAAAGCACTGCGCGGGTTGATGAGCATTTCCGGGCTTAGCGAAGAACCACAACGTTCACACTGGTCACCATACGCATTGGGGTTGCCGCATACCGGGCAGGTGCCGATGATATAACGGTCGGCCAAAAAGGTTTTGGCTTTCTCGTCATAATACTGCTCGCTTTCCTTTTCTTCAAACAATTTTTTCTCATAGAGATTGAGAAAGAAATCCTGCGAGGTTTTATGATGAATTTGATTGGAGGTACGGGAATATATGTCGAACGAAACGCCCATTTGCTCCAGGCTGCTTTTTATGATGGCATGGTATTTATCTACAATCTCCTGGGGCGAAACGCCTTCTTTCATGGCACGGATGGTGATGGGAACGCCATGTTCATCGCTGCCGCTTACAAATTTCACATCGCGTTTTTGAGCGCGCAAATATCTTACATAAATATCTGCCGGTAAATAAACACCGGCCAGATGGCCAATATGGATAGGACCGTTTGCATAAGGCAAAGCAGCCGTAATTAAATAGCGGTTGAAGCTCCCAGCTCCTGAAAGTGAGTTGGCAGCTTCCTGTTTTTTTGAAGTTACGTTCGTATCGCTTGTTGTTTCTTTTGTATTTTCTGCCACGCTGTTTATATTAAAGTCTGCAAAAATAGGTTAACGCCGTTAGACCTCAAGGAAGTTTGAATTTGGGAGATTTTTTGGCTACTGATGCAGATGAAAAATCCCCCCTCAAACTCATTTTAAAACTAATGGCTTGTTATTTGTTTTACTTCCGGTATTGTTCATCATTAAATTTCTATTTATGAAAACAAATCCATCCGAAAAAAACAGTACGGAGAAGCCGGAACAGGATGTTAATAAAACACAGCATTTGAATGATGCGAAAAATAAAATGCAGGATTTGCATGGCGATACAGAAGATAATAAAGAAAATTACAGGAAAGGCAAAGGAACCGGCATGAGCAGCGAAGCCGGCGCTGATCAAAGTGAACGTTCATGGCAGGATACAAGCGGCAGTCATGCCAACAGGAATGCAGAGGGTGCAGATGGCAATGCAACCGATACTGATACCGGGTTGGGAAATAATAATACGGAAAACCTTACGTTGAAAGAAGATAAGGGGCAATGGAGTAAGAAGGGTGATAACGGTTAATGTTTTAAATACGCAAACTTTGCGTTTACCGGTTTATTTCAATAACAGGTAAGTGTCAACACTGCGGAGTAGCGCCTGCCTGTTAATTTTTCAACCCAATAATAAATTACCAAAGGCAGCACCTAAACTGTTCACTACATCTGTAGCAAGCATACTTTCCTGAGATTGTGTTTCAAGGGTAATATCGGCTGCCAACCCGTGAAGATAAACGCCCATTAATGCCGCTTCAAACGGGCTGTATTTTTGTGCAAGCAAAGCGGTAATAATACCCGTAAGAATATCGCCGCTGCCACCCTTTGCGAGGCCTGCATTGCCGGTTGTATTAAACCAGCCTTTTCCATTATGGGCAATTAATGTGTAAGTGCCTTTTAAAATAATAATACAGTTAAGCGCTGCTGATTGTTTTATGGCAATATCCATTCTTTCAAAATCATTTTCGGCCTTACCAAACAGGCGCTCAAATTCTTTTGGATGTGGGGTAAGGATTGAACCGGCTGTAATTAACCTGAGCAGCCGTTTATGGGTTGAGATAATATTGAGCGCATCTGCATCTATTACAGCAGGAAGTTTAAATTCAGTTAAAGTTTGTTCCATCAATTGCAGGCTGTCATCTGCTGTGCCAAGCCCCGGGCCTATGGCAACGGCATTTATTTTTTCAAAACTTAAGCCGTTTTCCCGCAACTGGCACATGGCTTCGGGTAAATGTGTATGCACTGCGTTTAAAAATGCAGAAGGAATATTCAAAGTGGTTAAACCGGCGCCTGCCCGTAAACAGGCGTGGGCCGCCATTAAAGCAGCGCCCATTTTTCCTGTATTGCCTGCAATAATCAATGCATGACCATAGGTGCCTTTGTGTGAAAAATGCTTGCGCGGTTTATAAATTTGCTGAATGGCTGCTGCAGTCGCAGTTTGAAAAACAGTTTCTATATCATCCAGGAAACCGGGCAATAACCCAATATCGAGTATGATCAGCTTACCCGTATTTTCTGCATTTTCAGCAACAAGAAAACAAAGCTTGTATTGCTGAAAAGTAAGCGTAACATTGGCCCGCACCACAGCATTGTTAACGCTGCTTTTATCAATAAACATTCCGCTGGGCACATCAATGCTTATAACAAATGCTGTTGATTGATTGATATGCTGCACCAGCGCAGCGCTTAAATCTTTCAACGGCCTGTTGAGGCCGGAACCAAAAAGCGCATCAATTACCACATCATTTTTATCTATGACAGGAAAAAAATCCTTCCCCTGTATAAAATGAATATTTGCGGTAAGCTCATGCAGGCGCTGCAGATTTGTTTGAAAGTCTTCAGTGCCAACAGCACCAAACTCAATAATATAAATGTTTACATTAAAATGCTGATGCAGGAGCTGCCTTGCAATAGCAAGCCCATCTCCCCCATTATTGCCTTTACCGCAAAAAACTTTAAATGGTTTATCAAAAAAATCCTGTTGTGCTATATAATCTGTACAAGTTGTGGCAGCACGTTCCATTAAATCAATCGATGTTATTGGCTCATTGGCAATAGTATAAGCATCCCAGTTATGAATTTGTTGTGCCGATAAAATTTTCATGTTAAAACTAATATAATCGGTTCGCTGCAATTAATAATGAATTTATACATTTGCGGCCTTTAAAAAAATTTATGCGAAAAATAAATCTTCTTGCAGTACTGCTTATTATAGTGTTTGCCGCCTGTAAAAAAGACAACGGCAAAAGTTGTCCAACCGTTACAATAACTGCACCGGATTCAGAAGTTGCAGCACTGCAGGCTTATCTTGATGATAACAGTATTACTGCCACCAAAGACCCAAGAGGTTTCTTCTATATCATTCATACTGCCGGCGATAAAAAGCCCGGTGTTTGTGATGTAATTACCATTAATTATACCGGTACATTAACCAATGGCACACAATTCGACGCTGCAAACAATGCCACATTTTATCTGGGCCAGCTTATAGCAGGCTGGCAGGAAGGCTTGCCCCTCATCGGCACCGGCGGTTCCATTACGCTGTATATACCGCCTTCACTGGGTTATGGCAACACGGCATACCACGAAATACCGGCTAACTCCAACCTTATTTTTGATATAGAACTGAATGGGGTGAATTAATATTCGTTTTTATATTTTTAAACAAAACAGGCTGTTTCTGCAGCCTGTTTTGTTTGTATGTCGCTTTAATCTTTCCGGTAAACCCTTACATAATCCACTTCAAAAGTTTTTGGAAATGTTGTTTGCGAAGGATCGCCGCCATTCATTCCACCAATGGCAAAATCAAACAACATATACTGCGGCTGCTTGAGCGGGTTGAAGCCGCTGCCATCTTTGTTCACCAGATCATTCACTGGCACTTTAAGCATTAAAGCATCATCCACATATAAAGCAATAGCTGTTGAATCCCAGTCCATACGCCATATATGAAACTGTGCTGCCCATGCAGCATCAACAGGCTTCTTTTTGCTATACCAGTAAGCTTTGTATGGGATAGCTGTTCCAATGGCAATATTTGCCAGTAAACTGTCGCGGTAATATTCCATTATATCAATCTCACCATTGGAAGGCCAGGGTTTGTTTTCACCAAGCATCCACCAGGCGGGCCACATACCTTTGCTTACATCTATTTTTCCACGCATTTCAAAACGGCCGTATAACCACTGCTGTTTATGCCGGGTGATAATGCTGGCCGATGTATATTCAATATTCTTCCTGTTGGTACGCCAGTCTTTACTTCCTGCTATATAGTTGGGATTAGGTTTATTTTCTTTCCTTGCTTCAAGAATAAGATAACCGTTTTTGCAATAGGCATTTTCAGGCTGGTACCATTGATGTTCTTCGTTGCGCACAAATCCTTTTTCATAACTCCAACTGGCTGAATCGGGAACACCATCTTTATTGAATTCATCAGCCCATACGAGTTTATAACCTTCGCTAATGTTTTTATCGTGCTGCGCTTTTATGCTGCTGCAAACCATTATCAATAAAATGATATAAACTATCCTGCACATGTTTATACTATCTTTCTAAAACTGTTTTAATTATTTAAAAGCCTTAAGTTCCTTATATCTTTTCATCGCTTCCAAAAAATAATAATCAGCGTAAGTAAGCGGCACATCCACTTCAGATTTACCTGGCAGGTTGCCAACAGAATGTTTTAATATAAAGCCACCGTTTGTACCAATGGCTGCTTTATATTCCGGTGACGATAAATTAGTGATAATTGTTCTGGCAACAGATACATAATTGCCGGCAACAGCTTTATCAACATAGCTGCTCAATTCAAGCAAAGCAGAAGCTGTTATGGCAGCAGCCGATGCGTCCCTCAGGGCATTGGGAATGCCGGGTGCATCAAAATCCCAGTAAGGAATTTTATCATTTGGAAGGTTGGGATTGTTTAAAATAAAATGCGCAATATGGTTGGCCTGGTCAAGATATCGCTGATCTTTTGTTTCGCGGTACATGACGGTATAACCATATAAACCCCATGCCTGCCCGCGTGCCCAGGCTGAACTGCCGGCAGCGCCCTGCGCTGTTTTTTTCTCTTGCACCGCACCGGTTTCGGGGTTATAATTCAATACGTGGTAAGAACTATAATCATCGCGGAAATGATTTTTCATGGTAGTATTAGCGTGCGTAACAGCTATCCTGTAAAATGAAGAATCGCCGGTTGCCTTTGTGGCCCAGAACAATAATTCAAGGTTCATCATGTTATCAATGATCACCAAAAAATCTGATGGTTTTGAGTTCCATGATTTGATACAACCAACTTTTGGATTGAAACGGCTTGCCAAAGATTTGGCGCTGTTGATCAATACCTGTTTATAAGCTTCATTGCCGGGATCTAAACGCAATGCATTGCCAAAACTGCAATACATCATAAAACCAAGATCATGCGTAGAGGTATTGAATTGTTCTTTTTCAAGCAATCCTAAAACGCGCCTGGCTTCGGTGTTTAAAGCAGCATCTTTTGTTTGCTCATAAATATAGAAAAGGCTGCCTGGATAAAAGCCGCTGCACCACCAGCCCGAATGGCTTGTGCGCAGGGAATCGTTCTCAAATGTTTTTGGGAGCATACCGGCAGGCAATTCCTTCATCATTACTTTATATTGCGCATCAGCATCTTTAAAATTATGGCTCATGATGCTGCGCATATTACTGCTGTTTTGTGCAGCGCTGTAAATGCAATTAATAACTGCCAATACAATTAAATATCCCTTCATGTGTTTATACATTACTTTCATTTTAAACTTTGAAACCTCTTATGTTTGGTTGCATAAACATAATCAAATATCTCATTCAGTTTTTTTACTACAACTGATTCTATAACTTTTCTAAATTATCTTCGATATCAACCATAACCGGACAATCGTAATCAAAAGAAAATTATTCCAACCTGCATAAGCTATTCATTTTTTAAATTCACACTTCATTAAAACTATCATGCACGTGAAAAACCATGCTGTAAAATCTTTTATATGCTGTTGCTCAGCTTTTATATGCCTTACACAGGTTTTGGCACAGCCTCAGCCGGAACCGCCCTTATATCAGCAAACAAGTGAAGTGAATGATATCATGGTGCAATACAATGCAGACTACCGCAGTCTTGCACGCTTTTACGTTATAGAAAATTCACCGGAGCGCAGGCAACGGTTATTATCAACCGTTAATGAATACATAGATAAATTAAATAAACTTGATTTTGATAAACTCAACACCGGCACGAAAGCGGATTATATACTTTTTAACCGCGACCTGCATGAAGAGCAATACCAGCTTGAGAAGGAAGCAAAAGAATATGATTCTGTAAAGCAATGGTTCCCGTTTGCCGACAGTATTTACGCGTATGAAAAACTGCGCAGGCGCGGCGCCGTGCCGGATGCACAAAGCCTTGCAGCCGGTTTGAATAACTGGGGTAAACAAATACAGTTATTGCAGCAACAATTAGCCCAGCAATCATCCATTTCTTTTTATTTGGGTGAACGCGCCGTGGGCACTATAAATGGTTTGCGCGATGCACTAAAAAGCATTTACAAATTTTATTATGGTTATGACCCGATGTTTACCTGGTGGATTCCGCAACCGTATAAAATAACCGATAGTTTGCTTAACGTGTATGCAAAAGATATTAAGGCAAAAGAAAAAAGTTCATTACCACCTAAAAAAGACAGCAGCGGCATAAAAGGTAACCCGGTAGGCTTGGATGGATTAATGCGTGGGCTTAAATATGAGATGATTGATTACACACCGGATGAACTGATTGGCATTGCTCATAAAGAATATGCATGGTGCATGAAAGAAATGCTGAAAGCCAGTAATGAAATGGGATTTGGCAATAACTGGAAAGCTGCTTTAGAAAAAGTAAAACAAACGTATGTACCACCAGGCCAACAGCCGGCTGCCATGTTTAAACTGTATAATGAATCTGTCGATTTTATAAAGCAACATGACCTGATAACCATTCCGCCGCTGGCAGAAGAAACATGGCGCATGAGCATGATGTCTCCCGAAGACCAGCGCGTTAATCCTTTCTTTTTAGGAGGCGAAGAACTGATAATTTCTTATCCCACCAATGAAATGAGTGAAGAAGATAAGATGATGAGCATGCGCGGTAACAACCCACATTTTTCGAGGGCTACCGTGCATCACGAACTGATTGCCGGGCACCGGCTTGAATATTATATGATGGGCCGTTATAAACCCTACCGACGCCAGTTTTATACATCTTTCTGGATTGAAGGCTGGTCTTTGTATTGGGAGATGTTGCTGTGGGACCTGGGTTTCCCGCAGTCGCCTGAAGACCGCGTGGGCATGCTATTCTGGCGCATGCACCGTTGCGCAAGAATTATCTTTTCAATTAATTATCATACCGGCAAATGGAGCCCGCAGGAATGCATTGATTTTTTGGTGGATAGCGTGGGCCATGAACGTGCCAATGCAGCAGGCGAAGTGCGCCGTTCTTTTGAAGGTGGCTACGATCCGTTATACCAGATAGGTTATATGATTGGTGGCTTACAAATAATGCAGTTAAAGAGAGAACTGGTTGATACAAAGAAAATGAGTTATAAAGATTTTCACGATGCATTCATTCATCAGAATACCATGCCAATAGAAATGGAAAGAGCCATACTGGAAAATTTACCACTAACAAAAGATTATAAGGCTATCTGGAAGTTCTATAAATAATAAGATGTTGAACTAAAATTTTTTTATCGGAATAATCAGCACCAGGTTGCAATTACAAAGAGTTTTACCTGCAGCTCAAACTCCGGCTTGCAATTTTCTGCCCTGCTGCAGCAAATGGCTCGTTATTTGCCTGCATGGTTTACTAAAAATTATGATTGGCACTTATCTTGCGCCTTTCGCAGTAATGTTAAACAATAACTATGAATAAAGTAAAACAACGTGCAGGTATTTTACTGTATGCTTTAATTGTGTTAGTGTCATTTGTGAGTTTTGGTTCCTGTAAAAAAGACGATGTGGAAGATTATATTTCTTCCTACGTTGCAGCGCTCGACGGGATGCAAGCCATTCCTGCAAACAGTGTAACGGCAACCGGTACGTGCAATGCCACTTACGATTCAATCAAAAACCAGATTGCCTATACCATTACATGGGATGGTTTAACCGGCACACCTTCGGCCATTAATTTCCAGGCGCCTGACGGAAACAACGGTTTTGTTAACATCCCCGTAACGAATAGCTTTTCAGGCAACGGTGTTTCAGGTTATATAACCATCGACCAGCAATATGAAGCATCTTTACTTGGTTATGGCTGGTATGTAAACGTAAGCACCGCCACATATAATGATGGTGAAATACGGGGGCAATTGCTAAAACCTCAAAAATAATTTCAACATATCTCCAACGGGCAGAGGGTTACAGTTAAAGGCGTTCAGCATCAAGGTGCGGACGCCTTTACATTTTATAAATGGATAGTAACTTGCAGCAATGCAGTTACCTGTTTACCTGGATAATAATTCTACAACACCGGTTGACCCGCGTGTATTAGAGGCAATGCTGCCTTATTTCACACAGCAGTTTGGCAATGCTGCCAGCCGCACCCATGCCTATGGATGGGCTGCATCCGAAGCTGTTGAACAGGCGCGGCAACAGCTTGCTTCGCTTATTAATGCGCATCCAAAAGAGATTGTATTTACTTCAGGTGCAACGGAAAGTATTAACCTTGCGCTTAAAGGCGTGTATGAAGCTTACAGCAATAAAGGCAATCACATCATAACAGTGGCAACAGAGCATAAAGCTGTTTTAGACACCTGTAAGCATTTGGAAAAACTTAGCGCAGCCATAACATATCTTCCTGTAAACAACGAAGGCCTTATTAACATTGACGAACTTGAAGATAATATTAAACCTTCTACTATTTTAATTGCTGTAATGTATGCCAATAACGAGATTGGCGTTATTCAGCCCATACAAAAAATTGCAGCCATTGCCCGGCAGCATAATATTTTGTTTTTCTGCGATGCCGCGCAGGCTACAGGTAAAATTCCGGTTGATGTGATAAAGGATGATATAAGCCTCCTCTCCTTCTCCGCTCACAAAATGTATGGCCCAAAAGGCATTGGCGCTTTGTATGTGCGGCGTAAAGACCCGCGTGCCAGGGTTATAGCACAAATGGATGGTGGCGGCCATGAAAACAATATGCGCAGTGGCACGCTGAATGTGCCTGCGATCGTTGGCTTTGGCAAAGCGTGTGAACTAAGTATGATGGAAATGGATAACGAAGCTGAACGCTTATACGCATTAAAAAATCGTTTTGAAAATGCTTTGCTGCAACAGGAGAATGTGTTTGTAAACGGAAATGTGCAACATCGCTTGCCGCATGTTACCAATCTTTATTTTGAAGGTGTTTCTGCCAACCGCTTATTAACGAGTTTCAGCAAAAGCATAGCTGCTTCATCAGGTTCGGCCTGCACTTCTGCACTGGTAGAACCATCCTACGTTTTAAAAGCTTTGGGTATGAGCGACGAACGGGCTAATAATTCGCTGCGTTTTGGGTTGGGAAGGTTTACTGATGATGAACAGGTTGATTATGCCGTTAAAATTATAACTGAAAATGTTAGCAAACTGCGCAAAGAATTATTTCGCTGAAAGTTATGCCTGGCTGAGCTTTTCAAGCAATTCCGCGTCCGAAGTATCAGCAGAAATGCCATAACCAGTTACTAAAATACCTTTCTCACCGCTTAAAGATTTAATGGCATATACAGCTGCCTCATCGCCGGGGTCGGAGATCCCTTCATAC
>JAEWBD010000162.1 GCA_023391315.1 Bacteroidota bacterium
CAGCTTGATGATATGCAGGGCCGTTTGGAAGGCGAACAGGATATTGTAGAAAAACTGCGCGAAGAATTTATTTTACTGAATGAAGAACTAAACGCCACAACGGCTGCAATAAAAGAAGCTGAGGATGCTTATAAAACTGCCGAGCAGGATTATAGAACTATATCGGGGCTGTTTAATGAAACGAATATTGCATTTACACGTTTGCAAAGCAAGCTCGCTGCATTGCAGCAGGAAGTAAATTATAAACAGAACCAGTTGAAGGAACTGCATACACAAATAGAACAGAATAAAACGCAACTGGAAGAAGTGAGCGGCCAGATAACGGAAAGCACCGAAACACTTGCTTCAACGGAAGAGACTGTACATACTTTATTACGCACAAAAGAAGCGGAAGAGAAGAAACTGAATGAAGCTGATGCAGCTTATTATCATCAACGCAATGCTCTGCAGGAAAAGGAAAGTTCCTTGCGTCATATAACAAAAAGCCGTGAAATAATCGACCAGCTTTTAATTGAGATAAAAGATAAGTTGACCGAACTTAAACTAAACCTTGCGGGTATGCGTGAACGCCTGCATGTTGAATTTAAAATTGACCTTGATGATATCCTTGATGAACCGCGTACATCTGATTCAACAACTGAAGAACTGCAGGCTTCTTCAGACCGCATGCGCAAACGCCTTGAAAATATAGGTGAAGTAAACCCTACCGCCATTGAAGCTTTTGTTGAAATGAAAAAACGTTATGAATTTATCATGGAACAAAAGCAGGATCTGGTAAGTGCCAAAGAAAGTTTACTGCAAACCATTGAAGAAGTAGAAGCTACGGCCAACCAGCAGTTTCGCGATACGTTTGATAAAGTGCGTGAGAATTTCCAGCGCGTATTTAAAGCATTGTTTACAGAAGAAGATACAGCCGATTTAATACTTGAAAACCCCGACAACCTTGCTGAAACAGGTATTGATGTGGTGGCAAAGCCTAAGGGCAAAAGGCCATCGAGTATAACGCAGTTAAGCGGCGGTGAAAAAACCTTAACAGCAACCGCATTGTTGTTTGCCATCTATCTTATTAAACCTGCACCCTTCTGTATTTTGGATGAAGTGGATGCACCGCTGGATGATGCCAATGTGGGCAAATTCACCAATATGATACAGCAGTTCAGCGATAACTCGCAGTTTATTATTGTAACGCACAATAAAACCACCATGAGCACAGTGGATGTGATTTATGGTGTTACCATGCAGGAGCCCGGTGTAAGTAAATTAGTGCCAGTGGATTTCAGAAGTTTGAATTAAGGTAAAGTGCAAATAATTTTGTTGTTTATCAAGAAATATAATTCCGGCAATTTTTAAACAACAGTCATTAAATTGCTGCAATGAAGAAATTACTGTTATTCGTTGCAGCATATTTTTTTTGCATAAGCCTGTACGCACAGAAGCCAGCGGTTAATCAACCCACCCCATCATCACGGCAACTGGCATGGCAAAAACTTGATTATTATCTCTTCGTTCATTTTGGCCCTAATACATTTACTGACTTAGAATGGGGGAAAGGCACAGAGCCGGAAGATGTATTCAACCCAACTGATCTTGACTGCGGACAATGGTGCCGCATTGCAAAAGCAGCCGGCGCAAAAGGCATTATTATCACGGCAAAACATCACGATGGTTTTTGTCTCTGGCCGAGTAAATATTCAACGCACACGGTGGCGCAAAGCAAATGGAAAAACGGTAAGGGTGATGTGCTGCGAGAACTAAGTGATAGCTGCAAAAAATACGGTTTAAAGATGGGTGTGTATTTATCGCCGTGGGACAGGAACCATCCGCAATATGGAACGCCCGCTTATAATGATGTATTTGTAAACATGATGAAAGAGGTGGTAAATAATTACGGGCCTTTCTTCGAGTTTTGGTGGGACGGCGCCAATGGTGAAGGCCCCAATGGGAAAACGCAGGTTTATGACTGGCAACGTTTTAAACAAACCATGCGCAGCATTGCTCCGAATACCGTTGTGTTTAGTGATATAGGCCCCGATGCACGCTGGGTTGGAAATGAAAGAGGTATTGCCGGCGATCCTAACTGGAATACTTTGGATACGATTGGTTTTACACCGGGTGCAGGCGCTCCGAAGCAGGATACATTAAATCATGGCAACGTTAATGGTAAAGCCTGGATTCCTGCCGAATGTGATGTAAGCATAAGGCCAGGCTGGTTTTATCATGCGGAAGAAGATGAAAAAGTAAAATCGCCGGAAGAATTGTTCCAGTTATATCTGAAATCTGTTGGGAGAGGAGCAAATCTTTTGTTGAATGTTCCGCCGGATAGGAACGGGCATTTTAATGCGCATGATTCTGCTGCATTGATTGGGTTCAAAAAATTAAGAGCAGAAAGTTTTGATAAGGCAATAGCCGATAAAAAATTTACTGCAGCTTCATCAACTTATACAATTCAATTAAATGGCAGGCAAAAGCTTAATTGTATTGTGTTGAATGAAGATATGGCCGCAGGCCAGAAAATAAAATCATTTACTATTCAGCTTCGCTTAAATAATACAACCGTAAAAGAATTGCACGGCAATACAGTAGGTAAGAAAAGGATTTATACTTTTCCGTCTGTGGAAGCCGACGGCTTTATAGTCAAGATTAATGATGCTAAAGCAACACCCTTGTTAAATGAAATTTCAGCATACAATATTGATGAAAGCTTAATTGAAAAGCCTTAACGGCTGCATTACAATCGTTTGTTGCTTGGCCTTAAACAGGGCAGGAACTTATTAACATACCCGGTAAACAGGGATGATGAAGAAGGTTATTTGAAAAGTGTTACATTTATCTTCTCAATTCTCCGTAATTCTTCACACATAAATTGTATAATATGAAAAAGACTTCTCTCACATCAAAAATTTCCCTGCTTGCAATTGTGTTCAGCGCTCTATCACTCACATCATTCGGCCAGGATAAAAAGAGTATGACTGTTAGCGGCGAAGTATTGGATATGGCCTGTTATTCTTCTTCCGGCGCCAGCGGCGAAGCGCATAAATCCTGTGCTGCAGACTGCATTAAAGCCGGCTCACCCATGGGCATTCTCACAAGCGATGGCAAAGTGTATCTTATTGTCGAAGATCATAATAAGAAAGATGCTTATGCAGAAGCTAAAAAGCATGCCGGCGAACAAATAACAGCTACAGGCACTTTTTCAGACAGGGGTGGTGTAAAGACTTTAATAGTTGATGAAGTAAAGCCAAAGAGTTAGTGTAATATCAATACAACTGTCATAAACAACATCCGTGCCCTGTGTTTTCTTTGTTAGGCCATCCTTCTTGCAACACGTATGCGCGGTGCTTTTATAGCTCCCTCTGCGGGTAGCTTTTAATACTTCCCGCGATACCTTTCTATAATAAGATATAAAAGTAGCGGTCCAGTACTGTTTTGGAAAAAGATGTAGCTGCTCGTGAAAAACGTATTATAGGTGCCGGTTCAACCAGGCATTTCTTATTCCGCGAAACATCAATTCATTCATATTTATTATCAGCCAATGCAACCTTGCCTGATGCCGCTTATCCATGGTTTATAGCTTTACAACCGGATTAAAACAGTTCGTAAAATCTAAACCAAATAACAATGAACGTAAAATTATTATCATCGCTTGCGCTTGTGCTGGCATTGTTGTTTTGCTGTTGCAGAAAAGACAATGATATCATGACGCCACAGCAGCATGATGAAAATACGGCTACGCCCGCCGGCACGCCAAACGGCGAAGCCGTCACCAAAACAATTGATGAAGCAGGAGGCGAGCTGACGAGTGCTGATGGCCGCCTGAAAATTATTATACCTGCAGGGGCAGTTACGCAGGCGAAAACCTTTAGTATTCAGCCCATAACCAATGAGCTGCCTGATGGCATTGGTAATGCTTACCGCATCGCGCCGCATGGCGAACAATTCAGTAAACCGGTTACCCTTGTTTTTAATTATAAGCCGGAAGACACGCTGAATACCATCGCTAACTTTATGGATATAGCTTACCAGGATGAACAAGGCACCTGGCAGGCTGTGCTGAACAGTACACTTGACAGAGCAAAGCATCGGTTGAGCGTAACCACAACACACTTTAGTGATTGGGGTTATTTCAAAAGCCTGAAACTGGAACCGCAAACTTCAGCTGTGGAGAAGGAGGCTGTAATTACATTGAAATTAACAACCCGTTTTCCCCGACTTGATCCCGATGACTCTCCTTCAGGAGATAATACAGCGCCTGTATATACATCACCAAGGCCTTTAAGAATAGACGAAGTAAAAGGCTGGTCATACAGCGGGGAAGGTAGCCTGGATGCTGATGTATCATCAGCCGTGTATGTGGCGCCGGATCATGTGCCGGCTGCAAATCCCGAAGCGGTTAGTGTAAGCATTGATATGCACCGCAAAGGGCAGTTCCTGCTGCTTGCATCTATTACCGTATTGGGCAATAATGGTGTAAAATGGTTACAGGTAGATGAAGATTATAAGAAGGAAGCCAATAATGGAAAGTGTGCACTTTACCTGTATGGTAATTTTGGTAACGACCCCGGCAAAGGCAACCGCAGCGTAGCGATTGACGGCACACCCGCTGAAATTGATCTTTGGTCACCGGGAATTCTACGTTGTTTTATTGATAAAACTATTTCCGGCGCCATTGAAATTAAGACCAATGATAAGGTGATAGCCACATCTGTGCTGCGCAAGTTTGAAAGTAATTTTTTATACACACGTTATCATGGCGGCCTGTTAAATTCAGGCAACCCGGATGCTTTGAAAGAAACCGCAAAATTTCATTTGGTGTATCGTGGTTTTGGTGATGCCTGCCCCGCCGATGTGGACCCGTTGTTTGAATTTGATGGGGGGCTTGCCGTGGGGTCTGAGGTAGATTATACACTGTCGGGGAAAGCATCTATAACAGCTTTTGCCGGGACAGATCATTGCGAAGTAACCACGAGTGTGGCATTGCCGGGCGCCACCGGCTGGAAGCCATTAAGCACGCCATCTGCTATTGGTTTATATCTTTTCATAACGCATGTGCAGGCAGTGAAAGATGGTATTATCGTGCAAATAGATTTCAGTGCCGATGATGTACAGGAAAATGTTCGGGTAAAGCGAACAGATTGTAACGGTTCTTATCTCGATCCGCCAAAAACCCTTGGTGTAAGTTTCGAAGGGTTTAATATGAAGCCTATTGAATTGAAATTTTATGGCACCAATGAGCTGGCTTTAAAAAACGGCGATAAAATAAACAGTACGCCTTTAAGTTCAGGCATACTTACTGAAGCATGGGATAATACTGCCGGCGATCCCACTCAATATGAAAGCGATGGTTTTGTGCCGGCAAGTTTTGAGAATACTTATTAATTGCAAAGAAATATAGAATAACGTCCGGCTAATTGCCGGGCGTTATGTGCATTAAAAGGATGGATCTTATACAATTATTTGCCGTAAACATGCGCTACAATGCCGCCGGGGAAAGACTTTGTTTCCAATAACTTCAGGTCTATTGGAAGCTGGACACTAGTGAAAATAGGTAGCCCTGTGCCTAAAACCACGGGATGGGTATTCAAATGATATTCATCAATAAGCCCTGTTGCTATAAGGCTTTGCATAAACCCGGCGCCACCGAGTGCCAGGATAGGCTTACCATCTCCCAACTTAAGTTCCTCTATTTCTTCAGCGAGATCACCATTAAAAATTTTCGCCGTTGCCCAGGAAGCTTCGGCGTGGTATAATTCTTTACCGGGTGGCACATCAATTCCTTCGTAACCACTTTTGGTAAATACGCCTTTGGGTATGGTGTTCATTGGTACGGCAAAAGGACCGGGCGCCGTTGGCCAGTAAGGCGACATATTCTCAAACGATTTTCTGCCCATGATGATAAGGCTTGCATCATAGCTTCGCCCGAGGCTCCAGCTTCTTGAAGTTTCATCAGAGCTTCTGAAAATCCAGTCTGCTTTTCCATTAGAGTCAGCAACAAAACCATCAACGGTTATTGACATTTTCATAATCAGTTTTCGCATAGTGCATTATTTATTTTTCAAAACTAAACTGCACGTTCAAAACCGGCAGTGGCTAAATGCGACGTTTAAAGGTATGATTGCGCCTTTTGCTTCAAGCATCAAAAATGTTTTTTTCCCGCACACCTTTTGGCAAAGCCGGGACAAAAACTGCGTTGCGGGAAAAGTAAAAAATATAGCTGTCACGAAATACAATGCAGCGTTTACATGTATGCAGTTATCTCCTATACTGCAATTTTGTTTTTTTACAACATGATTTTAAACAATCAGGTAACAACTACCTGGTGTTTAAGGCAATCAAACTAACTTCTTATTAAGCCTCTTATGCTTAACTGCTTAAAAAACATAAAACGATTGTTTATGACTAAAATCATTGAATTCAGCCATTGCGGAGAACAAATACGTTCTGTCGCCATTTTTAATTTTGAATCATCAGGATGTTCTGTAATGATAATGCCTTACGCGCATAAAGATGAACTTGGCAACTCAATTGTGATTATCCGTAAAGATCACCACTGGCAAAGCGAAGCGCCCATTGCCACTAAGCACAAAACCACTTACCGCAATATTCTCAGGCAGCTTAGTTTACTGGTTGGCCCCTATAAGAATTAAGTATTTCAGATGAAGGCTGCAGCTTACTGCTTCTGTCTAATACTTATCATATTATCCAGAGGCCGTTGTAAACCAGAAGTGCCCGAAACCTTTGTAGAAAAGATAAATCATGAGGCACATGCTAACCTTATTGGCGCCTGTATATTTTAATAGTATAGTTACCCGTTGATATAGTTTTTTCTTGCTTTAGTGAGCGTCATCTTTATTGCTGAATTATAATTCCGCATAAATGAAAGAAATAAATTACCCCAAAACATTTTTATTATATCTTAAGCCGGTAAATATCATATCTCAAAAAATCAACTGTTCAAACGATGCATGACAACCGATACGGCTGCGATGAAACTGAAGTAAAACATTATACCTGCAGCAAAATACAAACGCATCTCACCATAAACGGCGATTTAAGCAAACAGGAATGGGTA
>JAEWBD010000164.1 GCA_023391315.1 Bacteroidota bacterium
TTGCATGGATTGACACCAATAGAAGAAACTCAAAAAATTATGAACGGCTTAATCAAACCAGCGTAGCCATGGTGCATTTATCGGCTATACGAATTATGTTGAATCGTTTTTAAACAGCTTCTAAGACCTTTTGTGAAAGAAGTCTTAAATACTATCGTTTTATTTTATTTATTGAGATATGTTAAAGCGCTATAACTATTTTGCCGCTTTAAAATCTATCACCTAAAATTTATTTACTTATGAAATTGCTTGCAACAGCTTTACTTGGCTGCATGATTGGCCTCGCAGCTTGCAATAGCGGCGGTTCTGCCTCTTCCAATACCGATTCTACTGCTGCAGATTCTACTGTAGCTGCGGGCAGCACAGATGGGTTTAAACTTGGTGTGCAAATGTGGACATTCAGGCTGTTTACATTCACCGAAGCGCTTGATAAGGTTGACAGCGCCGGTATAAAAAACATTGAAGCTTTCTGGGGTCAAAAACTTGGCGGCGATATGAAAGGCGAATTTGGTGCAGGCATGGATGCTGATACACGCACAAAGCTTAAAAAACATTTGCAGGATAAGGGCATACAAATCGTTGCCATGGGCGTTATCACACCAAAAGATAAAGAGGAATGGATAAAGGCTTTTGAGCTGGCAAAAGAATTTGGCCTGAGCTATATTACGTCCGAGCCAATAAAAACACAGTGGGACATGATTGACAGCCTTGCCGGCGTTTATGGTATAAAAATCGCTATTCACGATCATCCAAAACCAAATGCATACTGGAGCCCGGATTCTGTTTTAGCTGCCATAGCTAATCATTCCAACATTGGTTCTTGCGCTGATATTGGCCACTGGGCACGCAATGGCATTGACCCCGTTGAAGCATTGAAGAAACTGGATGGCCACATTATTGGTGTGCATTTAAAAGACATTGTGAAATTTGATGATACGGAGGCCGCAGACACCGTAGTTTCAAAAGGAGTGCTTGATTTCCCGGCCATATTCACTGAATTAAAAAGACAGAATTTTAATGGAATGATGTCTATTGAACATGAATCAAACTGGGAACATAACCTGCCCGATGTAATATTTACAAAGCAGTATTTTGATGAGCAGGTAGCTAAATTGAAATAGCCGCCCGGTTGTTTATGTTTTGCAAATGTTTCCAGCCTGGCATGCATACCTGCATGATGTTTGCACTATTTCCATAACAAAATAAATAACTATGGAAAAACGTGCTAAACTTGAGGCAATTGACAAAATGCTTCGTGAATTGGATGACGTTAAAAATTCGCAAACATCTTTATTAAAAAAGATTGCGCAATTAGAGGCGGAAAATATTAATGCAGGTGTGAGCCTTCTTGATAAATCACTGCCCGATGTGCATGGCCACGCAGATGATACGCTTGAAACAGTTTCCAAACTCATAGAAGATTTGCAGGTGCACCGCGATGATTTTGCAAAAAAGTATAATCTTAATGCACCTGAAGAAGCAACAACTTAGTATTTGATAAAAAATTACATAAAGCCTGCGCTAAGCAGGCTTTTGTTTTAATAGCGATAAAATATTATTTCAGTTAATAACTTGTTTTTTATTGTAATAAATCACACTTACTTTTGCCGTATTCAAAGCGCCCTTCATTCATGAACTCATTAGTTTATTTACTTGATACAGTTGTTACAGGAAATTCAGCAGACTATGTGCCGATCGGCATACAAATAATTTTTGCCGCAGGCTTTGTTGCCACTGTGATGATTGCAACACACCTGCTGGGCCCAAAAAGGAAAACAGCGGAAAAACTCGAAAACTTTGCAAGCGGTATAGAAAGTCATGGAAATGCACGACAGCCCTTAGCCATCAAGTATTTCCTGGTGGCTATTTTATTTGTGCTGTTTGATGTGGAAGTGATATTCTTTTATCCTTATGCAGTAAATTTTAAATCGCTGGGCTGGAATGGGTTTATTGAAGTGTTGTTGTTTGTGGGTTTCTTTTTAACAGGATTTATCTATATAATAAAGAAAGGCGCTTTAAAGTGGGAAGATTAAATATTTAATTTGAAGATTTCCTGCCTTTGGCAGATAGGAAGTACGTGCTAATGAACTGAGGCTGAATTTTCAAATTTTTAAATTTTCAAAATTAAGATAATGGCAAGACCGGTTAGATTTAATATACATCCAAAAGGAACATCTATTCACGATAATATAGCATTGGCCGATATGCCGGAAGGCTCAATGGGCGAAGGTTATTTTGCAACAAACCTTGAAAAGGTGATTGGCCTGGCAAGAAAAAATTCTATATGGCCTTTACCTTTTGCCACAAGTTGTTGCGGCATTGAATTTATGGCTACCATGGCGGCAACGTACGACCTTGCACGCTTTGGTTCCGAACGTTTGGGTTTTACACCGCGCCAGTGCGATTTACTGATGGTAATGGGTACTATAGCCAAAAAAATGGGCCCTGTTTTAAAACAGGTTTACCTTCAGATGGCAGAGCCACGCTGGGTTTTGGCAATGGGCGCCTGCGCTGCATCGGGCGGCGTATTTGATACGTATTCTGTTTTACAGGGCATTGACCAGATTATCCCGGTTGATGTGTATATTCCCGGTTGCCCGCCAAGGCCGGAAGCCGTGATTGATGGTGTTCTGAAAATACAGGACCTGGTGCATAACGAAAGTTTGCGCAGAAGAAACAGTGAACATTATAAAGCGTTGCTTAACAGTTATGGCATACAATAAGCCCCGATCCCCTAAAGGGGAATTAATCAGGTGCTTAACAGAATAAATTATAAACTTTAAATAACATCCGCCGCGGCGGACCGGGCAATGGGTTTAACTTACGATAGAATTAAAGAAAAGCTTACTGATAAATTTGGCGGCGAGGTTAGCAATTTTGAAGAGCCTTACGGCATGCTTTGCTTTGAAGTGCCAAAAGATATGAACCTGAAAGTAATGCAGTTTCTGTATGATGATGATGAACTTCGTTTCAGGTTTCTTACCACATTAAATGCCATTCATTATCCCGATAATAAAGGCCGTGAATTAGCCATTGTATATCATTTGCACAATATGGTTGACAATGTGCGTTTGCGCTTTAAAATTTATGTTGATATAACAAAGCCCGATGTATTTACAGCGACAAGATTGTTTGAAGCAGCCAACTGGCTTGAACGCGAAACATATGATTTTTACGGTGTAAATTTCATTGGGCATCCAAACCTTGTGCGCATATTAAATGTGGATGAAATGGATTATTTCCCTATGCGCAAAGAATATCCTCTGGAAGACCAGACAAGAAAAGATAAAGACGATGAAATGTTTGGCCGCGGCGGTTCTGTGGGTTATGGAACTGTAAAAACAGATGTGGATACAACCATAGCAGAATCTGAAAAAGGTAATGTTGGCGATAAACTGATTTAAACGATAAGATTTATTCTACATAAATGCAAGACGTAGTATCAATAAAAGATAATCATATTGTTCTTCCGGATGGTTCCATAGAAAAGCAAACTACTACGCTTAATCTCGGGCCAACCCACCCGGCCACGCATGGCGTTTTTCAGAATATACTGGAAATGGATGGCGAGCGTATTGTTTCTGCCAAACAAACCATCGGTTATATTCACCGCGCATTTGAAAAAATTGCAGAACGCAGGCCGCTTTATCAAATCACGCCGCTTACCGACCGCATGAATTATTGCAGCAGCCCTATCAATAATATTGGCTGGCATACAACCTGCGAAAAACTGTTAAAGATTCAAACACCTAAACGTGTTGATTATCTCCGCGTAATTATAATGGAACTGGCAAGAATTTCAGATCATCTTATCTGTAATTCAGTGGTGGGCGTGGATGCCGGCGCTTTTACCGGTTTCCTCTATGTAATGCAATACCGTGAGCTGATTTACGAAATCTATGAATCTGTTTGTGGTTCCCGCCTAACTACCAATATTGGCCGCATTGGCGGTTTCGAAAGAAATTTTAATAATGTAACCTGGGAAAAACTGGATAAGTTTTTAAAAGAATATCCAACAGCATTAAAAGAACTTGACGGCCTTTTGTTGCGTAACCGCATCTTCATGGAACGCACGATTGGCGCAGGTCCCATAAGCGCAGAACGTGCACTGAATTATGGCTTTACGGGCCCTAATTTACGGGCTGCCGGTGTTGATTACGATGTGCGGGTGCATTCACCTTACTGCAGTTACCAGGATTTTGATTTTAAAGTCCCGGTTGGCAGCACCGGTGATTGTTATGACCGTTTTTTGGTACGCGACCAGGAGATGTGGCAATCATTAAAAATTATAGAACAGGCTTACCGCAAAATACAGGATTTTAAAGGAGAAGAAGCTGAAGTATATCATGCAGATGTCCCTGAATATTATCTTCCCAAAAAAGAAGATGTATATACAAAGATGGAGCAATTGATATGGCATTTTAAAATTATTATGGGTGAGATTGATATGCCGGTTGGTGAAGTATATCATTGTGTGGAAGGCGGCAATGGCGAACTTGGTTTTTATTTAATAAGCGATGGCGGCAGAACGCCTTACCGTTTGCATTTCCGCAGGCCCTGCTTTATTTATTACCAGGCTTATGAAGAATTGGTGAAAGGGGCCATGCTGAGCGATGCAATTATAACAATGAGCAGCCTCAATTTAATTGCAGGCGAAATGGATAGTTAATATTTTGAATTGAACATAAATGGTCAAATTTTCAGAAGAAAAAATAAAAGAAGTTAATGAGCTGATCAGCCATTATCCTGAAGGCAAACAGAAAAGCGCCTTGCTGCCTTTGTTGCATATTGCACAGGAGGAATTTGGCAACTGGCTGGATGTGCCTGTAATGGACTATGTTGCTGAACTTTTAAGTATTGAGCCGATTGAAGTGTATGAAGTGGCAACCTTTTAC
>JAEWBD010000295.1 GCA_023391315.1 Bacteroidota bacterium
CAACATACCATGATCATCTTCATAAATTTCGCTCACGGCATTACCGCTTATGGAGTTCTCGTTTACCTTGGGAAAATATTTTTTAAAAATGATATCCTGCTTCGGGTAATAATTTACGCCGCCAAAATAAGTACCCGCCCAAATGCCGCCCTGTTTATCCAGGCAAAGCGTTTGCACAATATTGTCCGATAAGGAATAAGGGTCTTCAATCTGCTTTTGCAGGTTATAATAATTGCCGTTGCTGATGTTAAAAATATAAATACCCGACTGCGTTGCAATCCAGTATTCATCTTTATTAATGGCGATAATATCACGGACGATAATATCTGTTTTATCCGTATTTGAAGTAAGCAGGTCTTTATAGGTTGATGTTTTTATATCGAATAATTTCAAACCCTGGTTAGATGTGCCGATTAATAAAGTGCCGTTGCCTGCATCATACAGCGACTGTATCCATTTTGAAACAACATAACCGGAATGACTGAAGAGGTCATATTTTTCATCAAAGCTGTTGTTTGCTGTATTGTATTTTGCAATAGTGCCCGATGAGGTGGTTACCCATAAACTGCCATCCTTTAAAATATTGTAAGCTGTTACTTCTTTATTTATACTAAATGCATTGGTAACATTTGTTTTTGTATTGTGCCGGTACAGCGCATAGAGTGTTATATAATATACATCGTCGCCAACAACCTTTACAGATTGTACGGAACCGTTGCCGGCAGGTTCAAATTTTGTAAAGCTCTCCGTCAGCTCATCAAAAACGAATAAGCCCTTTTCCGTGCCTACCCAGATTTTTTTATTTGCCGTTTCTGATAAACTCATGATCGCATTGCTGCCAATACTCTTTTTATCGGAAGGATTATTGCGAAAGATTTTATAGGAAAGCCCGTCAAACCGGTTGAGGCCATCTCTCGTGCCAAACCACATAAAGCCAAGATGGTCCTGCATCACACAAAGTACTGCGTTGTTGGAAAGGCCATCTTCCACCTGGTAATGCGTAAAATAATAGGGCTGAGTGCGGGCATCAGCCAGGAAAAATAACAATACAAAAAATGCAAAGCATTTCCTCATACGGCAAATATCCAATGAAAGTGAATTAAATCAATGTCACTCTAGCTTTGAATAACCGCAATATGATAAAGGATAATCTTAATCCACATTCATATATTGACAGTAACAATTATAATTCTACTGCCAATAATTCTTTTCCAAGATTATGAATAGCAGATTCTATTTTCTTTACCTGAGAGGGGCGGGGTTTTTTTAATCCTGAGGCATAATGCTGAAGCTGTTTCTGATTGATGCCTGTCATGCGTTCCAATGCTGCGTTTGTGAAGATTTTTTTATAGAAATTTAAAAAGCTTTCTGTATCAAATTTGAAAACTACTTCATTATCATCCATTAAAATAGCGGGTATATTTTCAGATTTATTATATTTTTTTAATAGTTGTATTCCTTCTATAGCAGACTGTTTGGCCTCTTCTACGGTATCGCCCATGCCATACACGCCTGGTGCATTTTCTGCATAAGCACTAAATGCGTTATTACTGCGTTCAATAATGATTTTTATTTTTTTTGTTTTACTTGTTTTTTGTTTGTCGCTCATTGTCTTTCTCTATTTAATATCCAAATTTAAAAGTGCTGCTAAGCTTTATTTAAGCTTCATCTCTTTTCTTATTTTCTTTTCAAGCCCTTTTCCCAATTCTTTTGCTCCATGAAATGGAACAGGATACATTTGTCCTTCTTTTTCATAAATATAATGGCTGCCTTCAGCCTTAATATACTTCCATCCATTCTTTTTAATTAATCTGTGAAATTCTGAACTTTTCATTGGGTTTTGGGCCTTGATATTATTCACAAAAATATCGGTACAACAAATCAAAGGTAGTAAAAATACTATCATTTTTAAATCTTAAATATCTTTTTCAGAAAGATTTAAATCTGTTATTAGAAAATGGCCACAGTTATTAAGCTTAACAACTTTGAGACAAATCAATCCAAACATGAAACAAAAATTCTTCATTCCCCAGTTATAAATTTTTCTTTTTGCCATTGTTATTATTTACCACTTGTGAGAGAACGGTAACATGCCGTTTTAAAAATTGATTGCCATGATTATGACGCATAACTGCTGCCAGCAACTTTCAGACAGGCAACTGCTTGATCTTATAAAAGAAGATAATAAAAAGGCGTTTGAAGAGATATATAACCGTTACTGGAATTTTTTAATGCAACTGGCGTTGAAGCACCTGCAGTCAAAACAAAAAGCGGAGGATATAGTGCAGGAAATCTTTATCAGTTTTTATAACAGGCGCCATGAATTTGAACTGACCGTTTCATTGCGCGCCTATTTCGCACAGGCCTTAAAGTTCAAGGTTATGAATGAGTTCCGGTCGCAGGTGGTAAGAGATACTTATACCAAACATATACGCTATGTATATGCCTGTTCCGGCCATACAACCTATCCTATTTGTGAAACAAAAGAACTGGCTTATCATATAAACCGTTCCATCAATTTATTGCCTGAAAAATGCAGGCAGGCTTTTTTATTAAGCCGCAGCGAAGATCTTTCTTATAAAGATATTTCAGGCCAGTTGAATATTTCTGTAAGCACGGTTGAAAAGCATATAAGCAAAGCGCTGAAGTTTTTAAAAACAAATTTGTGTTTGCAATAGGTTCATGCTGTAAACACTACTTTCTTCTATATCATGATTGCATCTTCACGAAATAAATTCATTGTCATATTCCTTTTTGTTGCCAGCAGCACGTATGCACAAAAACCATTGGTTGAATATGTAAATACATTGCAGGGAACTAATTCGAGCTGGGATTTATCTTATGGTAATGTGTATCCAACCATTGCCTTGCCATTTCCCATGCATTCATGGTCGCCGCAAACTGGTAAAAACGGTGATGGCTGGAAATATACTTACAACGCAACAACCATAAGAGGATTCCAGGAAGTACATCAATGCAGCCCGTGGATGGGCGATTATGGTGTGTTTACCTTACTGCCTGTTACAGGAAAACTAAAGGTGAAGGAAGATGAACGCGCTTCGTCTTTTAAACATGAAAATGAAATTGCAAAGCCATCTTATTACAAAGTAAAATTTGATAACGGTATTACAACTGAAATAAGCCCTACGGAACGCGGCGCTTTCATGCGTTTTTCTTTTCCAAAGAACGATGCGTTTATAGTGCTTGATGGTTATACCAAATTCAGCTCCATACAAATAATACCGGAAGCGAAGAAGATTATTGGTTATGTTACCAACGGCACATTCATCCCCAAAGGATTTAAAAACTTTTTTGTTATACAGTTTGATCAGCCTTTTGTTGCTTACGGCACCTGGAAGCAGGAAGACGGCAGCATAACTGCAAACAGTTTGTTTGATTCAGGCCAAAAGCGTGGCGCTTACATACAATTTAAAAAAGGCGCGACGGTGAATGCTAAAATTGCTTCATCTTATATAAGCCCGGAACAGGCTGCACTTACATTAAAGCAGGAGCCTGGTCAATATAAAAAGTTGGAAGAAGCAAAAGCCGCTGCGGAAAAAACATGGAATGAAGTGCTAGACCGTGTAAAAGTGGAAGGTGGAACAGAAGAAGAAAAAGCTACCTTCTATTCCTGTTTATTCAGGGCTAGTTTATTTAGCCATAAGTTTTATGAAATAAAAGAAGATGGCAGCCCTTACTATTTCAGTCCTTATGATGCCAAAATACACAACGGTTATATGTTTACAGATAATGGCTTTTGGGATACCTTCCGGGCACAATTTCCGTTAAGCAATATTCTTCATCCAACCATGGAAGGCAGGTATATGCAATCGTTATTGGATGCACAGCAGCAATATGGTTTTTTTCCAACATGGTCAAACCCCGGCATGAGCGGCGTAATGGTGGGCAATCATGCTATATCATTATTAACCGATGCATGGGTAAAAGGCATAAGAACATTTTATCCTCAAAAAGCATTGGAAGCTTATTTTCATGAAGCCACCAACAAGGGGCCCTGGGGCGGTTCCAACGGGAGGGAAGGCCATGAATACTGGTTCAGCATTGGTTATATTCCTTATAAAGTGGTTAGTGAAAGCGGCGCTAAAACATTGGAATACGCGTATGATGACTGGTGCGCTTATCAACTGGCAAAACTCACCGGCAATTCATTTTATGAAAATGTTTTTGCAAGGCAAATGTTCAACTATAAAAACATTTTTGATACAACGGTTGGCTTTGTACGCGGCAGAACAAAAACAGGGGAGTGGGCGCCCAAAGATTTTGATCCTGCTGAATGGGGTGATCCCTTTACCGAAGGCAATCCCTGGCAATGGACATGGTCTGTTTTTCATGATATAAATGGCTTGATACAATTAGTGGGAGGCGAACAAAAATTCAATGCAAAGCTGGATAGCTTATTCACGGCGCCGAATGTTGTAAAATATGGCTCTTACGGCCATGAAATACATGAGATGAAAGAAATGGTATTGCAGGATATGGGCCAGTATGCGCATGGCAATGAGCCGGTGCAGCATGCCGCCTATTTATATAATTACAGCGGGCAGCCATGGAAAGCGCAAAAGCAGTTGCGGGAAATAATGGCGAAGATTTATAATTCAGGCCCAAATGGTTTTCCCGGCGATGAAGACCAGGGCGAAACTTCTTCCTGGTATGTGCTGAGCGCTTTGGGTTTGTATGGCGTTTGCCCCGGTACGGATCAATATGTTATAGGCAGCCCGGTGTTTAATAAGGTTACGATCACGTTGGAAAATGGTAAGCAGTTTATTATTGAAGCGAATAATAACAGCGACAAAAATGTGTACATACAATCAGCCAGACTGAATGGTGTAAACTATAACCATAACTGGATTACTTATAATGATATTATCAATGGCGGCACATTGCATTTTGAAATGAGTGATACGCCGAATACCAAACGCGGCATTGATGATGCAGATAAACCGTATTCCGTTTCTGCAACGCGGTCAGACGCTTCAAAAGCGTCAGACCGGTAGCAAATTTTAACTATGTAACTGGCCGAAAAAAATTGCCTGTAAGTTTAAAGAGAAGTTACTCGTTTTTTACAGTTACCCGCTTTATGAAAAGTCAATTTCTAAATCTATTGAACCGGCTAAGCTGTTATTAAAAAATAATTAATAAATAATTAAAGGTTAATAGCGGTTGCAAAAAAAATGAGTGACTATATACAATAACGATGTTATGAAACGATTATTCTTTGGTGCCATTACTGCCTGCGTATGTTTAATTACAGCCTGCACAAAAGAAAATTTCCTTGATAAGACTGCAACGACTGATCTTGATGAGCAATCCGTATTTTCTGACAGTGCCCGTTCAATGGATTTTCTTTCGAATATTTATGCCAATGCAGACTTCAGTTTTAATCTGGCAAGATTTAGCAATGCTGCCGGGCTTGATGCGAGTAGCGATGAAGCGGAAGGCCCTTTGTCAGCTACGGTTACAACTTATAACCAGTTTGCATCCGGCGGTGTAACGGCGTTCAGTATTGCAACCGATGCATGGAATAATTCCTATACACAAATAAGGGCCGTAAATCAATATTTAAAACATCTTTCTGTTATTCCATTCCCTGATCACTTAAAGAACAGAACAAAAGGCGAAGCTGTTTTTTTACGTGCATGGTATTATGCACTTATGCTGAAACATTATGGCGGCGTACCGATTGTGGGCGATACGGTATATACGGAAACTGATAAAATAAGCACGGTTAGAGATACGTATGAGGCCTGCGTAAATTATGTAACAGAACAATGTGACCTTGCCGCTTCTTTGCTGCCGGCATCTTATGCCGGTCTTGATTATGGAAGGGTAACAAAAGGCGCAGCACTTGCCCTGAAAGCAAAAGTGTTATTGTATGCTGCAAGCCCTTTATTTAATGGCGGCGCAGAAACAGATGACGCCACTTTAAAAGCAACTATAAGTTACCCGGCTTATGATGCCAACCGCTGGAAACTGGCGGCTGATGCGGCTAAAGCGGTTATCGATCTTGGTATTTATAGTTTAAATGTTGATAATAATACGAAGCCGGGTTATGGTTTTTATAACCTGTTTCAAAAACGCGTAAACAGCGAATACATTTTTGCAAGAATGGAACCCGATAATAAAGACCTCGAAAATTTATGGCGGCCGCCTTCCCGCGGCGGAAATTCCACGCAGGGTTCTTTCCCTTATCAGAACCTTGTAGATGCTTTTGAAATGAAAAACGGTTTACCCATCACTGATCCTGCTTCAGGTTATAACCCGGCAGATCCATATGCCAACAGGGATCCGCGTTTAGACTTTACGGTTACACATAACCTCTCTATGATTTATGTTGCTTACGACCAGCTACGTCCTGTTTATACTTATGATGGCGAACCTAACGGTGATGGCTTTGGAGCCGGCACACCAACCGGTTATTATGGAAATAAAATGTGTAATGATAATGTAATCCCCAACTACTTTTTCAACGTATCACAGCGGTGCTATCCATTGATCAGGTATGCTGATATTTTATTGATGTATGCTGAAGCGATGAATGAATATGCAGGCCCGTCGCAGGAAGTATATGATGCCGTTGAAGCCATAAGGCAACGTGCGGGCCTTGATCCCTACCAGTTGAAACAGGGGCTTGCAAAAGATGAAATGCGTAAGGTAATACAACATGAAAGGCAGGTGGAGCTTGCATTTGAAGAATCAAGGTTTTGGGATGTAAGAAGGTGGAAGATTGCCGGGCAGACAGATAATCAAACCATGTATGGCATGCGCGTGCAAAAAGATGCAAACGGCAATTATAGTTATTCGAAAGAATCGGTGCGTAAACACAGTTTCAGAACGGCCATGTATTTATGGCCTATTCCGCAAACTGAAGTTGCCAAATCATCAGACCTGTTACAAAACCCCGGTTATTAAAAGATAAAACTTAAATATATGCTTGCGAGAAAAGTATTTTTTCCTTTTATCATAATTATGATCACCGTTTCCTGTTCCACTAAAAAAGAAATGATGGCGGAGCCGGTGAAAGATTTGAATGCAACCTGGCATATTCAAAATGTCACCAGGAATACAGTTGATATAACACCATATATTGATGCTGCCGATTTCAAGCTTACATTATCACCCGATAATACCTATAC
>JAEWBD010000194.1 GCA_023391315.1 Bacteroidota bacterium
ATCTTAATGCAAACAGGCCTCTTAGCAGAAATGGCATTTAACACGGCGTTATACAGCTGTAACCAATTCCCTTTTTTTTACGATAGCTGGTTTGGCAACTTTTTTCTTTTTATGCCTTCCGCGCCAGATGAGAAAACCGGTTACGGGCAGGCTTGCCGCAATAAGGCTTGCAAAGAAGGCGATTATTTTACCTGTAATACCTAAAACGGCACCGGTATGCACATCATAATTCATGCGCATTATTTTATCGGCAGCACCGGCATTGGCATACCGGCCATACGGGTGGGTTACATCAATTTCTTTTAAAGAATACTGATCAAAATAAATATAATCGGCTTTCCAGTAAGTACCGGCATCAGGGTTAGCAACGGCTTCTATGGCAGCAGCTTCGCTGCCGGGAATATGCACTTCAATTACTTCGGCAGTGGGATAATCTATATTCATTTTCTGCCATACTTTATCAATAGCAGGAGCGCTGGCGCTTATAAGAGCCTTGCCCGGTTTTTCAGAAACAGGCTCATAAAATTCCACTAATTGTTTACCGCCCGAAGTGGTCCAGTACAATGATTTGGCAAACCACTGGAAACCCCACACGAGCCCCGTAACAGCAATAAAGATGGCTATCCAGCTCACATAAAAACCGAGCACATTATGCAGGTCGTAATTTTTGCGCTTAAAGGTGGCATTCCATTTTACAGAAAAGCGCTGTTTACGGGCTGCTTTATTTTTCGGCCACCATAAAACAATGCCGCTTATAAGCATTATAAGAAAGATTAAAGTGGCTGTGGCCAAAATGGGCTGCCCTATGGCCGGCGGAAGCCATAAATAATAATGTCCCATCAGCACTACCCTGAAAAAGCCGGCATCTTCGTTTTTTACCTTTAAAACCTGTCCTGTATATTGGTTAATATAAACCGTATAATAGTATTCAGGCTCCGGATTATAAAACACAACCTGTGCTGACCTGCCTTTATCGGGGTAAGAAACGCTGTGTGGTAATTTATCGGGAAGAGCAGCCATTGCAATTTGCTGCAGTTTGCTGGGCGGTAAAACGGGCTGATTGCTTTCTTCCACATAAAGATATGGTTGTGTAACCGACTTTATTTCCTGCTCAAAAGCAAGAATGCATCCTGTTATACCCAGGAAAACAATAATAATTCCTGAAGCAAGCCCAAGCCATAAATGTATTTTTCCTGTAATTTTCTTAAATGTTAATGCCATTCTTAGTTTTTTGCAACCAGCTTCTCCATTGACCGTGCGCAAAAATGTTTTGAAAAAGCGCAAAATTTTATATTAATCAGGAAAAATCTTTACGAAATAAGGAAACTAAGACCGCGTAATGCATTTATAATTGCATTCTAACATTAGATTTTAAGTTATACGTATCACATAGCTCATGCGATGCAATAGCTGTAGGTAAAATAAAAGCCCCGCAAAATTTGCGGGGCCCATTGCACATACCCATTCTCCTAAACTAAACTGTTGCGGCCTCTTCTTCTTCTTCCAACATTTCCAATACTGTTGCAAAGCGTATTTCGCTCAGCTCTTCCTGAGCTGTACTTATAAGGCGGTTAAATATAAATTCCGGCGCTGTGGCTTTTACGTGCTTCAGCCAGCCGGCCGCATCTGCAGTGCTTATGGCGCGCATCATCCATTTTGATGTTTGCTCAATGTGTTCCTGCGGTATCACAGCCATTAATTGCTGATGTATGGCCATGATCTGTTCATCGGTATAATGTTCCCACAAAACCTGGTTAAGCAGCAGTTCTTCCTTGGCCATGTGTTCAAGGTTAAATACAAGAAATTCCGTAAACGATCTTGTAATAGCAGAACCGCAAAGGGCTCTTTCTTCGGGGAAGAAAGTGTTTTCGTAAATAACAATAATATTTTTTAAGCGGTTGGAGATACGTAAATCTTCCACGTGTTCTTTTTCAAAAGATGCAGCCAGTGCAGGTTCAAAGGTTTCAACGGCCGGTATAATAAAACTGTCTTCATGATGTGCATGATTATCGAAAGCAAAAAGCACCTCATTAATTTTTGCAAGTGCCGCCCTGGCTTCTGTATAATTTGCAAAATCTGTTTGCTGCAGCATTAAAGCTGTGTCATATAACATGGCACGAAGCGTTTTATGAATCAGGTAGAATGTGTTGTAACGTATCATAAGTTTTGTTTTAAATATTTTTAATTGTAGATAAGTTGCTTTTGTAAAATGGCCTGGCTGTTCAGGATTTTTTCTATGTGCTGTGCGCACAGCTTATGTGTATTATATTGACTGAATTCGGCGCATAGCTGCTTCACATTTGCTGCATAAGTATTATCATGAAGCACTTGTTCAACACTTTCCCTTATCTGTGATGGAACAGGTGTTTCGGTGCGCAGGTTAATGCCTATTTTAAAATAACCAACCCGCGCATTTATTTCATTTTTTCCTTCATGTACGCCGGCAACAACCATCGGCAGCTTATTTTGAATACCGAGCATAACGCCGCCATAACCTCCATTGGTTATATACACATCGGCATAAGGCATTACATCGTTAAAAGGAATAAAGTCTTCGATAATAAAATTATCATCAGGATATTTTTTTCTTAATGCTTGTGTACCCGTTCCGCCGGTGGTTACAATAACCAGCCTGTCTGTATTTCTGAATGCTTCCAGCGTTGGCGCCAGCAGTTTTGATGTATCTTTTTCAACCGTGCCTTGTGTTACAAGAACAATTTTATCGTACTCCATAATCTTGCTGTTATACCAGCGCTTTTCTTCTCTTAACGTTAAGGGCAACAAAGCACCTATGAAATGAATGTTTTTACCAAGGTCGCTGCGTTTATATTCAAAGCCTGGTGTGCCGCTCTGCAGCACGACGGTTGATTTACGGATGAATACATCAAACAGGTTAATGCCTTTTGCATGAATGCCATATTTAGTAAAAAGCTGCTGCATTACCTTATCGGGTTTTGCAAATAATATTTTGCTGGCAACAAAGCGCAATAGCGCCTGTTTTCTTCTGCCAAAAAAACTATTGGATGGCGTTAAGCCCAAACCAGATGGCGGCAAATCTTTTGAAGTAGCGTTTAATGGCATTACACCTACAGAAACCACCGGAACATTTATTTTTTCTTTTATAAAAGGAATGGCGGAAAAAGTGCAATCGCATATTACCATATCAAAAGGGAAGCTTTTTCTTATTTCGAGCATATCTTCATAATACTCCGGGGCGCGGAGAATAAACGCGTTGATAATATCATACACCAGTTTCTTTACATTGTTCTTCAGTTTGGTACGTGCAGGAAAAGCCTCATCGAAATTGTTATTGATAACTTCTTTGGCTTTAATAAAACGGTAATGACGAATGTTCAGTTTTCTTAATTTTTCTGTGTAGGTAACCGATGTGTACCAGCGTACATCGTAGCCAAGTTTCTTTAAATAAACAGCAAGGCCTGTTAAAGGATTAAAATGCCCGTCGGCTGGAAAGTTGGCAAACAATATGCGTTTTGGCTGATGTTCCAAAACACCTGTTGTTATTGTATTATTGATGATGCTTGTTCTCATTGCCTTGTGTGTTGAAGGTGTTTTTCAAAATTGATAAGGCAATGTTACATCACCACAAAAGCGAAGTCAAGCACAGTATGCGGCAATTGTATTTTTTAAAGGAAGAATTGTTTAAAAGCAATCATAGTTTGTGGGCGGTGTTGAAGCAGGTGAACAAAGAAGAAGCAAATATTGTTTTTAAGGAACACTCAATATTCAAGAATGCAATACACAATGTTCAATTAAGAACCTGAAAATTCAACATTGTGTATTGCGTATTGATTATTTAAAATAATCAAATGACAGTAAAAGAAGAATAAAGCATTATATCATATCAACTGCCTAAAATCAATCCACCACTTCAGCTACCTTTCCCACGGAAAAATCAGCATTAATCATAGATATGCTGCGGGTGGCAAGATTGGCGAAATTTTCAAATGCCCTACGGGAAATTACATCATCACTCATCATAACCGGTACGCCCTGGTCGCCGCCTTCGCGAATGCTTTGCACCAATGGTATCTGCCCGAGAAACGGAAGATCATATTCTTCGGCTAAATTTTTTCCGCCACCCTTTCCAAAAATATAATACTTGTTGTTGGGTAACTCTTCCGGCGTGAAGTAAGCCATATTTTCCACCAGACCAATGATAGGCACATTGAGCTGCGCCTGTGCAAACATGGCAATACCTTTCTTGGCATCAGCCAGTGCTACGGTTTGCGGCGTTGTAACAATCACGGCGCCGGTAACAGGTACTGTTTGCATTAAGGTAAGGTGAATATCGCCGGTGCCGGGCGGCATATCAATTACAAGATAATCGAGTTCACCCCAGTCAACATCGGTTACAAATTGTTTAATGGCACTGCTGGCCATTGGCCCGCGCCAAACTACAGCGCTTTTTTCATCCACCAGCAAACCAATACTCATAAGCTTCATGCCATAACGGTCAATTGGAACAATCATGCCTTTGCCATTCACATCCCGCATCATAGGCCGTTCGCCGCGAACGCCAAACATAATGGGCACGCTGGGGCCGTAAATATCGGCATCCATCAAACCAATCTTTGCATTGTGCTGGCTTAAAGCCAATGCAAGATTAGCGGCAATGGTGCTTTTGCCAACGCCACCTTTACCGCTTACAACAGCAATAATATTTTTTACGCCGGGCAAAATTGTTTTGGGATCAATACGGTTACTGGTTGTGTGTGAAGTAAAATTCACATTTACAATAAAACCTTCATCCAGTTGCTGAATCGCATTGATGCAATCTGTGCGCATCACCTCTTTTAACGGGCAGGCTGGTGTGGTAAGCACAATAGTAAAAGAAACAACATTATCTTTTACCGAGAGGTCTTTTACCATGTTAAGGGTTACAATATCTTTTCCCAAATCGGGTTCATTCACTTTACTTAAAGCCTTCAGAATATCATTTTCAGTCATGTTAATTTGCGTTTTTCTTTATCACAATCAGCCGCTGTAATCTTTTATTTTAAAATATTACAGTGCATCTCATTTTTTTGTTAAAAACCATGTACGGCCCGCAAAGTTAACCCTGCTTATGGTTTATTTGTTAAGTGATCATTTTATTTGCATAAAAATTGATTGTTTTAAATTTATTGCATGAATAAACTTCTACCATATTTTCTTTTTGCAATATTGATATTCTTATCACTTACAGGACAGGCTCAAACCCGCAAGGATTCTGTGGTTCAGTTTTATGGTGTGGTAATGAGTGCAGACAGTTTGCGTGGTTTGGATGCAACAAGCGTTATTGTGGAAGGTACCGGCCGCGGCACTATTACCAACAGCCAGGGCGTATTTTCCATAGCCGCTTTAAAAGGAGATAAAATCCGGTTCTCCAGCACCGGGTTTAAAGATAAAACGCTTACCATTCCCGACACGCTTAAAAGCAATCAATATTATGTTATCCAGTTAATGGTGAACGATACAGCCTGGTTGCCTTCCACCATTCTAAAGCCCAGGCCAACCCGCTCTCAATTTGAAAGGGATTTTGTGAATACAGATGTACCTGCAGATGCTTTGGAAATTGCCCGCCGCAATAATGATGAAGCAACCCGCAAAGCCTTAATGTTAACCCTGCCGGTTGACGGTACAGAAGCCATGAATACACAAATACGCCAGCAGGCGCAGCGCTATTATTATTCAGGACAATTGCAGCCGCAAAACATATTCAACCCTGTTGCCTGGGCAGAATTTATACAAGCCTGGAAGCGGGGAGATTTTAAGCGAAAGTAGGCGGCAAAGCATTGACTGTTATATCAATACTCATCATAAAATGACTATCCCTGCAATTCATGGATTCATTGAAAGAAGGATGCTTATAAATTTTACAGTTGCTCCTGAGTATATTGAAAAAATATTGCCCAATCCTTTTTGGCCCAAACTTTACAAAGGGAAAGCTATTGCAGGAATATGTTTAATAAGGTTAAAAAATATTAAGCCAAAAGGATTTCCAAATTTTATTGGCGTAAATTCTGAAAACGGAGCGCACAGAATTGCAGTTGAATGGAATGATAACGGCGAAATCAAAGAAGGAGTTTACATCCCAAGAAGAGATACATCCCTAAAACTAAATGCTTTTGTAGGTGGAAAAATATTTCCGGGCAAGCATTATTTGGCAAAATTTAATATGGTTGAAAAAAATAACCATTTTCATTTAGATTTTAAAAGTTCAGATAATACCTATGTTGAGATTGATGCAACGCTGACCGGCCAGTTAAATGAAACTTCGATTTTCAAAACGCTTGACAATGCATCAGCTTTTTTTCAAAAAGGTTCCACCGGCTATTCTCCAAACGGGAAAAACTTTGATGGATTAAAATTAGAAACCTATAAATGGGAAGTAAAACCGCTTAAAGTTGAGCATGTGAAATCAAGTTTTTTTGAAGATAAAGAAAGGTTCCCTGAAGGAACGGTAAAGTTTGATAACGCCATTCTCATGGAAAATATAGAACACGAATGGAAGTCGCTATCTACTATAAACGCTTGCTATTAAAAACCAGATGCCGCCTCAATACCTGGAGGCAAGATTAACTGATATTATTGCTCGCTTATATAAAGTATTAAATAAAATATATTTTCTGAATTTTCAATAGTTATTGAAAATTCAGAAAATATTTACTTCCTTTGCAACATGAATATAACAGAAGCCAAACAAAAGTTTATAGAACAATGGGGCATACTGGCAACACAATGGGGCATTAACCGCACCATGGCGCAGGTGCATGCTTTGCTGCTCATATCAGATAAAAATATGAGTACAGATGATATTATGACGGCATTGAGCATAAGCCGCGGCAATGCCAATATGAATGTAAGGGAATTGATGAACTGGAATCTCGTACGCAAGGTAATAGCACCCGGTGACAGGAAAGAATATTTCACGGCAGAAAAAGACATGTGGAAAGTGGCCATGCATATTATGGAGCAACGCAAAAAGCGGGAACTTGATCCTATGGTTAAGCTGCTAGACGAACTGAGCAAAGTGGAAGGCGATAAACGCAACCCTGAAATAAAATCATTTGCAGATTCAATGAACAGCATTAAGAAATTCTCAGAGCAGGCGGATAAAATAATGGGCGTGATGATAAAAGCTGAAGAGAATTGGTTTTGGGGAAGCTTCCTGAAAATCTTTAAATAAAAACGTTTTTATGAAATACTCAATCCCTCATTTTATAATCATCATTGCAGCAATTGGCCAAATGTTTACGGCTCTTATTTATCCGTATATACGTCACGTTGTTTTTGATTGGTACAATGATATTAAAAAACTAAAACCGCTTAACCAGGAAATAGCCAAAACTTATGGCAGGTATATCCAGGGATTGAATTTTTCGTTTGGCTTAATTACTATTCTTTTAATTAACGAATTGCAAAATGGAACAGGTTTAGCAATTGCCTTAACGGGGTTGATTGCCGCTTACTGGATTGGAAAAGTGATTACCCAATTTGCATATTATCCAATGTACGAAATTCCACGCAGGCATATTTTTAAAACGGGCGAAATTTTAATGAACTCCTTATTTATCACGTTTGCGGTTGTATTCCTGTTATTATTTGTAACCAATATCATTAAGTATATAAATTGATATGAAAAAGATCGTCATAGCAGGCGGAACTGGCTTTATTGGCAGTTATTTAAAAACAAAATTTGAAGAGCTTGGTTATACTGTTATTGTTATTTCAAGAAAGGAAAAAGTTACTAACTGGAATAATTTAATGGGAATGATTGAAGCGCTGGATAGTGCCGAAATGCTCATAAATCTTGCTGGTAAATCCGTAAACTGCCGATATAATGAAAAAAATAAACGCGAAATACTTTTATCGAGAACAGAAACAACAAAGGCTTTGGGTGAAGCGGTGCAGAAATGTAACACTCCACCAAAACTTTGGATAAATGCTGGAACGGCAACCATTTACCGGCATGCAGAAGATAGACCGATGACAGAAACCAACGGAGAGATTGGAACTGGTTTCTCTGTTGATGTTGCCCGGGAATGGGAAAAATCATTTTTTAATTTTCACTTAAAAAATACAAGGCAGGTATTATTGAGAATAGCTATTACGCTTGGCAAGAATGAAGGTGTTATGAAGCCTTTGCAAAATCTTGTTCATTTTGGTTTAGGAGGCAGACAAGGAAGCGGCAATCAAATGTTCAGTTGGATACACATTGAAGACCTGTTCAGGATTATTTGCTTTATAGATAGTCATGTCAATTTGGAAGGTATATTCAATTGCTCTTCCCCTAATCCCGTTAGTAACAAACAGTTCATGCAAAAATTGCGGCAGTATATGCATATTAATATTGGGCTTCCTGCACCCGCATGGCTGCTTCATATAGGAGCGCTGTTCATAAAGACAGAGCCAGAACTCGTACTTAAAAGCCGATGGGTTTTGCCGGAGCGGTTATTGAAAAGCGGCTATACATTCTTGTATCCTCTTATTGATAATGCCTTAATGGATTTAACCGGCGAGTGAGCTTTTGTTTATGAAACATTTTTACTTCAATAAACCCTTAATCTCATTCAATTTCATCAATGCCTCAACAGGTGTTAAGCGGTTAATATCGATGTTTTCCAACAGTTCCCGTATGGCTGCGAATGTGGTGGAGTGTTCATCAAAAATGGAAAGTTGCAGTTGTGGTGCTGTAATCTTTTTAGTGTTGATGTTATGGCTTCCTTCCTGCTTCGCTTCCAGTTGTTTTAAAATATCATTGGCGCGGTCAATAAGCTGCGGCGGCATACCGGCCATTTTCGCTACATGAATACCAAAACTATGCGTGCTGCCACCCGGTGCAAGTTTTCGTAAAAAGATGATCTTATTACCAACTTCTTTATTGGTGATATGATAATTTTTAATGCGTGAAAATTTAACTTCCAGTTCATTCAATTCATGATAATGCGTAGCGAACAATGTTTTGGGCGCACAGCCTGAATTATGCAAAAATTCGGCAATGCTCCAGGCAATGGAAATACCATCATACGTAGATGTTCCGCGGCCGATTTCATCCAGCAATATCAAACTTCGCTGCGAAATATTATTGATGATACTTGCCGTTTCATTCATCTCTACCATGAAAGTACTTTCACCACCGCTTAAATTATCGCTGGCGCCAACACGTGTAAAAATCTTATCAGTCAAAGGGATTTTTGCATCATCTGCCGGAACAAAACTTCCAATATGTGCGAGCAATGTGATCAATGCCGTTTGCCGCAGCAAGGCACTTTTACCACTCATGTTTGGGCCGGTAAGGATAATGATCTGCTGCGATGAAGGATCAAGCAAAATATCATTTGAGACATATTGTTCGCCTGCAGATAAATTTCGCTCAATAACAGGATGGCGGCTGGCCTTTAGTTCCAGTTCAAGCCCTTCATGCAGTTGTGGTTTTTTATAATTGTATTGAATGGCATTTTGCGCGAAGCAGCACAGGCAATCGAGAACTGCCAAAACACTCCCGTTGTTTTGAATAGGCGCAATAAAATCCTGCAGTTCGCTTATAAGCTTATCATACAATGCTGTTTCAAGCTGCAGAATTTTATCTTCGGCGCCGGTTATCTTCTCTTCATACTCTTTTAACTCAGGCGTTATATAACGTTCAGCATTGGCAAGCGTTTGCTTTCTTATCCAGGAAACAGGCACTTTGTTCTTATGCGAATTGGTTACTTCAAGATAGTAGCCAAACACATTATTAAAACCAATTTTTAAAGTTGTTATACCGGTTTGTTCTGTCTCCCTTTGTTGAATATTTATAAGGTATTGCTTGCCCCCGCTGGCAATATTGCGCAATTCATCCAGTTCTGTATTAACGCCGTTTTTTATAGCGCCGCCTTTATTTACTGCCACCGGCGGCGTTTCCGTTATCTCCTTAAAAATTTTTTCAGCTATATAATTACAGGGATTAATTGATGCGCCTAATCTCTTCAAATATTCATTATTCGTACTGCTGCATATTGTTTTTATTTGTTCAGCGTTTTGTAAGCCTTTTGCAAGGTGCATAACATCCCTTGGGTTGATCTTTCTTCCGGGAATGCGGCTTACTAACCTTTCAATATCGCCGCATTGTTTTATCAATTGCTGTAGCTGTTTGCGCACATCTGTTTGAAGAATTAAATATTCAACGGCACTTAATCTTTCATTTATTTTATGGATGTCTTTCAAAGGCAGCAGCAGCCAGCGTTTCAGCAGGCGGGCACCCATGGGGCTTACCGTATTATCCAATACTTTTAATAAACTTAACTGGTAATCGCTGCCTGTATTTAATAATTCAAGGTTACGGATGGTGAAACGGTCCATCCATAAATAATCTTCCTTTTCCAGCCTTTGAATGTTTGTAATATGCTGAAGATTGGGATGCTCCGTTTCTTTTAGGTAATGCAGCACCGCACCTGCCGCAATAACGCCGCAATGCAGGTTTTCAATTCCAAAACCTTTTAAGGAATGGGTTTGAAAATGTTTTAAAAGATTGTCTGTGGCAAAAGCTTCATCAAAAATCCACGCATCTAAAGTGTAAGTATAAAACTTTGTTCCGAATTTTTCTTTGAATGTTTTTTGATTACTGCGCTGGTAAATTACTTCTGCAGGCTTTAAAGTTTGCAGCAGTTTATCGGCATATTCCTGGTTGCCTTCGGCCACAAAAAATTCACCGGTTGATATATCAAGGAATGCAAGCCCATACACATCTTCACTGCTGAAATGAATGCCTGCCAAAAAATTATTACTGTTATGTTCAAGCAGTTTTTCGTTGGTGGCAATACCGGGTGTTACCATTTCTGTTACGCCACGTTTTACGATGCCTTTGGCTACTTTGGGGTCTTCCAACTGGTCGCAAACGGCAACGCGATAACCTGCCTTTACCAGTTTATGCAGGTATGTATCCAGCGCATGATGCGGGAAACCTGCAAGCTCACTGGCACCGCTTGCCGCGCCATTATTTCTTTTGGTTAATGTAATGCCTAAAACCTGCGCGGTGGTAATGGCATCCGTTCCAAAAGTTTCATAAAAATCGCCTACACGAAACAGCAAAATGGCATCAGGATATTTTTGCTTGATTGCCTTATGCTGTTGCATTAATGGGGTATCGTCAGAGCCTTTAGCCATGGCGGCAAATATAATGTCAATCGTGGATGGTGAAATGTGAACGTAAACGCCAACTTATGCACATTGGCTTATCAAATAACAGCCAAATTCCAATTATCAATCCCGGTTCCACTTACGGTAAACACCATAAGTTTATTGCTTGTACGCTAATTTTCCAAGGTTTCTTAATGCATAATAGATCGTGCTTAAATGCATGCTTTGCATGATCTTGTTTTCATCAACCAACTGCATCAATTCATCAAAACTTATTTCATATACATCAATTTCTTCATTCGCATCAAGCGACTGGCCCTTTGTTTTCCTGCCACCCGTTGCCAGGAACATGTGCATCAGGTTTGTATTGGTAGATGGGTTAGCAGAAATTTTTCCGAGCGGTTTTATTTCATCAAATTCATAGCCGGTTTCTTCAAGGAGCTCTCTTCTTATACCATCTTCGTACGATGCATCGGTGGCATCTACGCAGCCGCCGGGCAGTTCAATACATACTTCGCCCAAAGCCTGGCGATATTGTTTTGTCATCAATATTTTGCCTTCCGCTGTTAAGGCAAAAGCCGTTACCCATTCGGGAAACTCAAACACGTAATAATCATTGATAATTTTGCCATCATTTCGTTCGCAAACATCTTTTCTTACGGTAAACCAGGGTGCATGCGATAAATATTCTGAAGATAAAGTTTTCCATTTCAAATGCTCATCGTTCCCTAAAATATTGCCCATATCAATTTAATTTTTGTAAAAAGCTATCGCTATTTGTTTTATGATACCAGCAAATATCGTTGTGGCATCGTTCCCTGCGTCGCAACACTTCATCTGAAGTTATCATGGCAGCATAACTCCAGTTCCGTAACAAATTCAATAATTAACTTTAAAATAAAACCCGTGAACCTGTAAATAAATGAACTATTAATTCCAATCTTCACCAGCCCATTCTTTCCCGCAGGTTTTTAATATGCGCCACATGATGTTTGCCATGCCAGGCATACATGCCGAGTAATTCCCAAAAGCTTATTTTCTTTTTATGTTCCGGGTGAAAAACAGTCCGTTCCCATGTATCATCGTTTAACTCACTGATAGTAGCATATAGCCGCTGGTGTAATGCATGCAACAAGGTTAAAGACACATTTATAGGAAGTGTTTTTGTATCATTCAATTGCGCCCAGGCATCCTGGTCGTAAGGTTTTATCGTTGGATTATCTTCCGTAAGCCCAAGCCTGAAACGCATATAGGCGTTCATGTGGCTGTCGGCAATATGATGCACGAGCTGATGAACCGTCCACCCGCCTTCCCGGTAGGGCGTTTGCAACTGTGCTTCGTCCAGGTTTTGAATGGCCAGTTCTAATGCTGACGGCAAAAATTTTATATCAAGAAGCCACTCTTCTTTTTGCTTTTGTGAAAAAGGCTGTGGTAAAAACCCGCCCACGGGAAAGCGTATATCCATGCTCATAAAATAAAAATGATAAAAAATAAAAATTTGCAAATAGCAGTAATATCCTGATATTTCCATCACATTTTACAAGAGTTTTAGAAAACGTTGGCTGCAGGCTTTTCTAATTTCATTACAGATACCTATATTTGCAGCCCCAAAAGGGAAGCAGGCCCCGTAGCTCAATTGAATAGAGCATTTGACTACGGATCAAAAGGTTTCAGGTTTGAATCCTGACGGGGTCACGAGAAGCC
>JAEWBD010000206.1 GCA_023391315.1 Bacteroidota bacterium
CCACTAATGCTTCCGGTAAAACGCAATTGGTGTATAAAGGCAGGCCACTGTATTATTATGCGCCCGATGTAAGTGGCACCAACACACCTGAAGCGCCGGGCGAAACCACAGGCGAAAATGTTGGTGGTATATGGTTTGTTGCAAAACCTGATTACACCATTATGCTTACCAATGCCCAGTTGGTGGGTCACGATGGAAAAAATTATACTTCAGATTATACAGAAGGGACAGGGAAAACATTATATTTTACAGATGGCAATGGCATTACGCTGTATACATTTATTAATGATAAGTTTGATAAAAATAATTTCACCAAGCCCGATTTTTCCAACGATGCCATATGGCCCATTTATCAGCAAGGTGATGTGGTAGCGCCTTCTTCACTGGATGCATCTTTATTCAATACAATCGATGTGTTTGGCAAAACACAGCTTACGTATAAAGGCTGGCCATTGTATTATTTTGGCCAGGATGCAATGGTAATGGGCGCAAACAAGGGCATTTCATTTCCTGTGCCCGGAATATGGCCGGTGCCGGTTAAAGATATAGCGCCAGCCATGCCTTAAAAAATATGGTTGCGCCCTGCCTGGTGCATGGCGCAACTATCTTCTTCAAACTTTATGCATCCTGCCCGAATGTGAGCAAATTGTTATCCGGATCAAGCAAAGAAAACTCCTTCTGCTTCCAGGGTTTTAATTCGAGGTGCCCATTTGGATGTATTGCTATTTTGTTATCCAGCAACCATTGATAAAAGGTATCAATATCATTTGTCCTGATATATACCTGGCCATAATTTTCTTTTGGATCAAGTTCTTTAAATTCAAAAAAATGAATTTGAATATTATCTTTTTGCATCATAAGATAGCCGTCATAATCGCCGCCAAACTGTTCAAAGCCTAATTGATTACTGTAATAATCTTTTGTAACGGATTTATTGCGCATAGGCAGTTTTGGATGAATGGATGTAAGCATTGTGTTTTTATTTTACAGGTTAAATATTATTATTTTCTCTGTCAATTACGCCTTCTCCACCACCGGCGCATTATCTTTTAAATGCCAGCAATACAAACAGCCATAGGTTCTGTAAGGTGACCATTTCGCAGATATTTTTATCAGCCTTTCATTCAGTTTTTTCTTATCAAGCCTTTCAAGCTTATACATTTTAATCATAGCTGAACGTACGCCATAATCATCAATAGAAAAAACATCTTCACGGCCAAGCGCAAACATCAGCAGCATTTCAACCGTCCATTTACCCACGCCTTTTATTTGCGTAAGCAATGCAATAATATCCTCATTGCTCATGGCATGCAGCTTTTTGTCGGTTACCTTATGCTCCATGCAAAAGACAGCTACATTTTTTACATAATTAACTTTGGCATTTGACAAACCGATAGCCCGCAGGGTTTCGTTTGGCGTATCAATAATCTGCTGCGGTTTTGGTGGTTTATTATTATACAAGGCAAGAAATCGTTTATAAATAACGTCGGCCACTTTTGCACTCAACTGCTGGCTCATAATACTGCCAATTAATTGCACCGGAATATTTTTATGCGGCTGTATCCGCTCATGTACAGGACCATTTATATAAGCAGCCAACTTTTTATCTTTTTTCAGATGTTCGATGTATTCCATAATTGTTGAATAAAGATAAACTGCCGAAGTGTGCGACGCAACTGTGATGCCATGAAATATTATAGATGGCAATCTGACATTATTTAAAATGCGAAGCATTCAGCATCAACGCACCAGCAGGCTTTTGAATAAAGTAGTATCGCCACTGAACACATTAAAATCAACCCGCGTTTTTATGCCGTTTACCTTGCCTGTTGCATTGTGCTGCCAGAAATACCAGCCTTCGGCCACACCGGGTTGTTCTTTTACAAAATAATGTGCCACCCACAATGGGTATTCATCAAACTCATGGCCAAGGAAATTTTTGTAAAACGATGCGCTGGTATAAATAACCGGTTTTACATTATAAGCATCTTCAACGTCAGTAATCCATGCACGAATGCGGCTGCGCATACTGTCTGGCCGCACGCCATATAATTCCTCAATATCAAGTACAGGAGGCAAATCACCGGGCTCCAGCTGAACATGCTTAATAAAATTCTGCGCCTGTTTGCGGCCGCTTTTGGTGGCCAGGAAAAAATGATAAGCACCGCGTGTTATATTGGTTTCTTTTGCTTTTTGCCAGTTGCGTTTAAACTGCCTGTCAACATTACTAAGCCCTTCAGTAGCCTTAATAAATGCAAATTTTATACTGATGTCCTGGTCCTGCATTTGAGCCACTGCAGGCCAGTGAATATTGCCCTGGTAATTGCTTACATCAATACCATGAATACTATAACCCAGCGGTACCTCGATGCCAAAATCGGGGTAAAGTGCAAAACGGGCTGCTTCTTTTTTGTGTTTGATGAGATATTGAACCCAGATAAATACTGATAATGCCGCCACGATAGCCGAAGCGATTATAAACGATTTGTTGCCCGACTTTTTCTTAGAACGTTTGCCCTTAGCCATGCCTGCGTAATTCTTATCAGCAATTAATACCTGTTAAACGATTAATACGGCAATTCTAATATTTATTGCTGAAAGTTCACAGAAGGTTTAACAAAAATGCATTTCAAATTTTTACTTTATCTGTTATGAAAGAACCATTGCAGGCACCAATAACAATTTCCTGTTTTATTTTAGCGCCATGCTGAATACAGAAACGCTTGCGCTGGCTAAAAAGCTCTGGGATTATCATCACACGAACCATACACTGGAAAAAGCGGATTGTATATTGGCGCTGGGAAGTCATGACCTGCGTGTTGCGGAACGGGCAGCGCAGTTATATCTTGATGGATGGGCGCCCTTACTGATCTTCTCCGGCGGCCTTGGTAATTTCACCAAAGAAATGTGGACACAGTCTGAAGCAGATTTATTTGCCGGGGTTGCCCTAAAAATGGGCGTTCCAAAGGAAGTTATACTGGTTGAAAATAAATCAACCAATACCGGTGAAAACATTTTATTCACACAACAACTGCTGAAAGGAAAAAATTTGGATCCAACATCTTTTATCGTGGTGCAGAAGCCGTATATGGAAAGAAGAAGTTATGCTACTTTTAAGCAGCACTGGCCTGATAAAAAGCTGATGGTTACTTCCCCACAAATTGCATTTGAAGATTATCCAACAGAAGAAATACCGCTTGAAAAAGTGATCAATATTATGGTGGGCGATTTGCAGCGCATAAAATTTTATCCGGCCAAAGGCTTCCAGGTTTACCAGGAAATTCCGGATGATATCTGGGAGGCTTATGAACAACTTGTTGCAGGCGGTTTTGATAAGCATTTAATGAAAGATTAAAACCCTTTCAAATTTGAACTCATTAATTTAATACAACCTGTTTTATTTAATAAATGCTATCCTGTAAACCACCGCATAATCTGAAGGGTAATTTTTGTGCGGTTTTATAACTAAACCGTTTTTGGTTTGAGACCAGCTTACTTTGTCATTGCTGCCAACCAATACAACAGATTCAATTGCTTTATTGCCTGAAGCTGATGACAGGTTTTTTATAAGAATATCTTCGTGCGGAATATCCATCGTTATGGCATACAGCGTATCGCCTTTAGTGGTAAACCGTATATCATCGGCAGTAAAAGGTTTATCTTTTGCATCGCTGAAAGCGCCGCCGGCCACTTCTGTGGGCCCTTCACCAAAAATTTTCCACGGCCGTGTTGCATAAATAGCTTCGCCGTTTATAGCAAGCCATTTGCCCATTTCAAGCAAACGCTGCTGTGCTTCTTCAGGAATGGTTCCGTCAGGCCGCGGTCCGATATTCAATAAGAGGTTACCATTCTTGCTAACAATATCAATTAAATTATTAATGAGATATTTGGCAGTTTTAAAACTATCATTGGGAATATAACCCCAGGACTTATAACTGATAGCATCATCTGTTTGCCAGGGCAGCTTTCTTATGCCGGTGAGTTTGCCGCGTTCAATATCCAGCACCGTTGTTCCTTCGGGATAAGCCATAGCATATTTATTATTTATTACAACACCTTTATTCCACTCCAGGCCTTTATTGTAATAATAAGCGGCAAAGCCTTTACGATATGGCTCCAGTGCAGGCTGTTCAATCCACCAGTCGAACCAGAACAATTGCGGCTGGTATTTGTTTACCAACTCCGTGCACCGCAGCAGCCAGTCGTTCATATATTCGGGGCTCATTGTTTCATTTTGCTCTCTTGCAGGGCCGTAAAAATCTGCGTATGCCGGATCATTCACATCACTGTTAAATTTCCTGCCGCCATTCATAAACCACCAATGTTCTATGCGATGCGATGATACACCGAAAATCAAGCCGGCCTTTTTAACGGCTGTATCCAGCTCGCCTACTATATCGCGGTGCGGCCCCATTTCTGCTGCATTCCATTTTGACAAAGCTGTTTTATACATGGCAAATCCATCATGATGCTCGGCAACGGGCACTACATATTTAGCGCCGGCCTTTTTAAAAAGCGCCACCCATTCATCCGCATTAAATTTTTCTGCTTTGAACATGGGAATAAAATCCTTGTAGCCAAACTTATTTTGCGGGCCATATTTCTCAACATGATGCTTATATTCTTCAGATCCCTGCTGGTACATATTGCGCGGATACCATTCATTTCCAAACGCCGGCACGGAATAAACGCCCCAGTGAATGAAGATGCCAAACTTCGCATCGCGAAACCACTCCGGGGTTTGATATTTTGAAAGCGATTCCCACGTGGGCTGATACCGGTCTTGTGCAAACGGGGCGGTATTTAAAAAAAGTAATGCTGCAACAACAATAATAAATTTTGGGATTTTCATGTGCAACCGTTTTGTGATTTTATGCGCCGATCTTCTTTATGTTGATAAAAAAGATTAATGCTGGTTTATAATTCTGTATAATTAATTTCTTTCTTCTCATTTTTATTATGTATGCTTTGAGGCTTTTAAATTAAAGCAATCATGCAAAGAAATCAAAGATATAAGCAGGTTAAATTTTTCATTGCAGCCAAAGCATGATTTAAATCATCTTTTCCGGCAGTGGGTTATGCCGGCAATCATCTTTCACGCTGTGCAGGCCAGTTAATTTTGATTAATGGTGAATAAAGCATTTATTGACAAAAGGCTGGTGCACAAATATAATTTACCTGTGCCCCGTTATACAAGCTATCCCACCGTTCCTTACTGGCAGGATAGAATAAAAGTATATGACTGGAAAGAGAATTTTAGGGAGCAATTTATGCTCAATAATAAAAGCAGGGGCATAAGCCTTTATATGCATTTGCCGTTTTGCGAATCGCTCTGCACGTATTGCGGGTGTAATAAAAAAATAACCACCAATCATAAGGTGGAAAGTGAATACATACCGGCTATTCAGAAAGAATGGAGTTTTTACCGCGATTTGATGGAGACAAAACCGGTAATACGCGAACTGCATATTGGCGGCGGCACACCTACATTTTTTTCGCCTGAAAATTTAAAATGCCTGTTAAATAATATATTGAATGATGTGGTTATTCATCCGCAGCATGAGTTCAGCATTGAAGGCCATCCAAACAATACAACCAAAGAACATTTACAAACGTTGTTTGATCTCGGCTTTCGCCGCATAAGTTATGGCGTGCAGGATAATAATGAATATGTGCAGAAAATCATCAACCGCATTCAGCCTTTTGAAAATGTGGTGGAAGCAACTTATACAGCAAGAAAAACCGGGTTTACTTCTGTGAATTTCGATCTTATTTACGGCCTGCCTTTTCAAACGGTTGACAGCATTGAGCAAACTTTTAATGAAGTATTGCAATTAAGGCCCGACAGGATTGCGTTTTACAGTTATGCACACGTACCATGGACAAGTAAGGCGCAACGGCTGTTTGATGAGCACGACCTGCCCGGCGCCACACAAAAGATTGAACTGTATTTAACGGGCAAAAAACTGCTGCTTGATAATGGTTATTATGATATTGGCATGGATCATTTTGCATTGCCGCACGATGCTTTATATAAAGCCTCTGTGGATGGAACGTTGCACCGCAATTTCATGGGTTATACAACCCAGCAAACCGGTATGCTGGCCGGTCTTGGCGTTTCTGCCATAAGCGACAGCGGTACAGGAT
>JAEWBD010000289.1 GCA_023391315.1 Bacteroidota bacterium
ACCACGGGCACTGCAACATTACCAACAGAACTGGATCCTTATATGCATGATAATTATTACAGCGATATATCCGATCCTGTAATAATGGAAATAAGGCGCGACCGCGGTATAGAGCTGACGCTGGAAGGCTTTCGCTTTTATGACCTGGTACGCTGGAAACATGGAGAGCTGTTAACCGACAAATGGAATGGCATGTATGTGCCTTCTGTTGACAAGCCGATGGACCTTAATGAAGACGGGATATTGGATGTAAGTTTTTACATAACATCCCCGGCAGATCCCATTGATGGCGTTACCTACCGCGATGTGTCCAAACCGCCGCAAACACTGGAACATGGCACCTATGGCGAACTGCACTGGCTTGATAATGTTTCAAGGGTTTGGGCAGATTATAAATATCTTTATCCCATTCCTTTTGACGACCTGCAGTTAAATCCTGACCTCAAGCAAAACCCCGGATGGGAATAATTATATTGACCAGGAAGCACCAGCATTATAAGCTGGTGCTTTTTAAATTAAATGAGATGAAAAAAATATTAAGTATTGTTTGTTTAATATTAATAGTAAGCTGCAGTAAGGCGCAGCAAATAAAACATGTAGTATTAATTACCATCGACGGTTTTCGCCCGGATTTTTATCTTGAAGATAAATGGCACACCCCTAACCTTAAAATGCTGATGCAGCAAGGCTTTTACGCCAAAGGTGTGAACAGCGTTTTTCCATCCATGACCTATCCTTCGCACACAACCATCGTAACCGGCGTACAGCCTGCAAAGCATGGCATTTATTACAACGGCATGTTTGAACCTGATACAATAAAAGGTAAAATATACTGGAACTATGCTTCCATTCATGTTCCCACTTTATGGCAGGCTGTGCACAATAAAGGCGGAAAGGTGGCAGCTTTGTTCTGGCCCGTATCGGCTGATGCGCCTGCTGATTATTTAATTCCTGATAATGGCAGCATGGGTGAAGCTAACCGTATTGCTTACTCAAAACCTGCAGGGTTTATTGAAACATTGCAAAAGGATGTTTTTAATGATACAGGGAAAATTAATTATGGAGTTGATCATAACGTGGCGCAGATAGCAGCTTATGTAATTAAACAGGCGGCGCCGGAGTTAATGACGGTACACTTCTTTTCCGTAGATCATTTTGAACACATGCAGGGCCGCGAAGGGGAGCTTGTGGAAAAAGCCATTTCAGATGCCGACAGTGCCGTTGGCATTGTATGGAAAGCTATACAGGATAAGGGTATTGCAGATAATACACTGTTTATTGTGACCGGTGATCATGGCTTTGAAACGGTGACAACATCTGTAAACCCGAATGTGTGGTTAAAAGAAGCCGGGCTTATTACCGATTTAAAAAACGGCGGCTGGAAAGCAAGATTTTTATCTGTTGGCGGATCAACTTATTTATATCTTAAAAACAGGAATGATAAAGCAACTCTAGATAAGGTAAATTCCATATTGAACAATCTTCCCGATTCTGCCAAACAATACTTACGTATTATCAGCAGGCAGCAATTAAACAGCATTGGCGGTAATCCTGAAGTTGAATTTGCTATCAGCGGTTTAAACGGCGCCTCTTTTGGCAATGCAGAAAATGGAGACGCCATTAAAGCAATAAAAACAAGCGGTGCACACGGTTACTTTCCCGATACAAAAAATATACGCGCCGGTTTTATTGCGATTGGAAAAACAGTTAACAAAGGGTCGGTTGATGAAATGAATGAAAGAGATATAACATTGGTTGTAATAAAAGCACTGGGATTAAATTTTCCAACAGCAGAGGGCAAGCTGCCAAAAGGAATATTTAAATAAAAATAACAAAGGGCCTTAACCGGCCCTTTTTGTTTTATGAATTTTATACTTTAAATAATCAGTTAAACATGGTTAACTGAACGGCAGTTTGATTAAAATAAAATGTTTCTTTTATTACAGGCGCATTATTTTTTATATGATAAACTTCTGTTTCATGATAACGGCTTGCGACGACAATTTTTGTTTCGCCTGCATGCTGCAAAAAAGTTTGCTCCACCAGTTGCGGCGTATTGTTATTGCTGGAAAGATGCGACAGGATAAGATGCGTAAGCTTGCCGGGACGGTACATATTAAAAAGCTCAAGCGCTTCAGCGTTGGATAAATGCCCGTTGCCGCCGCTGATGCGTTTCTTTAAAAACCATGGGTACCGGCCGGCAGCCAGCATATCGCCATCATAATTGGCTTCAAGAAAAACCGCATTGCATTGTTTGAAATGATAGATAACCTGCTCACATGCTCTGCCAATGTCTGTAAATACACCGATACATACATCTTCATCATTCTGAATAATAAAACTATGTGGGTCGCAGGCGTCATGCAATTTGGCAAAAGCTTTTATGGTAAGGCCGCCGACGCTTATACGTTCATTGGAACAAAAATGACGAACCAGTTCAGGTTGCAACTTAAACCGGCAATGGCGCAAAGTGGTTTCTGTTATGTAAACCGGCAAGGCATATTTTTTTGCCAGCGATTCAATGCCGTTGATATGATCATCATGCTCATGCGAAATAAAAACCGCTTTTACTTTTTGCATGGAAAGGCCAAGCCTGTTCATTCTTTTCTCCGTTTCACGGCAGGAAATGCCAGCATCAATTAAAACAGCTTCATTGTTATTGCCTACATAATAACAATTGCCGTTACTGCCAGAATTTAATGATGCGATGAACAAAGACATGCGGCAAATTACAGCTTATAAAAACAAATATTATGTTGAAGGCGAATAAATATTTATAACGGGTAATGTATTATAAGCCCAATAATTTTTACAGTTAAAAATATCGTTGCATGTATTGAAGTGAATAGAAAATATTATAACCTGTATGCTCTGTGTTTCTCTGCGTCAAAATTATAGTTTCAGCGCCCGCTTAAAACTTTTCAGTTCATCAATTTCAACAGGTGTGAGCGGCTGGTTATTGTTGTATTTGGTTTGAAGAAATAAAACACGTTTATGCTGCGGGTATTTGGCGAGTATCGCATCAATAATATCGCCCGCAACTTTATCTTTTTCATATAAGGGTTTCGGTTCTGGCAGTTCAGATTTAAAACGGTTGGGCATTTTCTTTATCACCGCTTCAAGCGTTGCAAGCTTTGCCGTTGAAAAGTCCTTTATGGCTGCGGTTTTTCCGTGCAAGCCCTGCAATTGTTTTTTGCTAAGGCTTCCTCTTTTTTGATATTGCTGGTAAATGCTGATAACAAACGATGAAACAGGATAGGCCAGGATACAGGCTTCGAGCGCTTCATTAATAATGTCCGGATCTGATGTTTTTTTATTCACCTGTTTCATTAGCCGTTAAAATTATACGGTTTTCCATAAAATAAATAATTCAATAAACTTCATAATTACAAAAGGCTAATTTATTTTGCATATACTCCCGGTCCATGGTATCAAAGACATTTTTAAGTTTGATTATTGGCTGTTTTACAACGATTGCAATATACGGCCAGGCAGCTGCGAATTACGGCAACAACTCGGCGGCAGGAAAATACTATAACATCCGCGGCATAAAAATGTACTGCGAAATATATGGCAGCGGCAGGCCATTATTAATGATACATGGCAATGGCGGGAGCATCAGTTCATTCAGCAGCAACATTCCTTATTTCGCTAAAAGATATAAAGTAATTGCGGTTGACAGCCGCAGCCAGGGTAAATCCATTGATACAAAAGATTCCCTGAGTTTTGAAATGATGGCCGAAGATTTTGCTGATTTGCTCGACACGCTGCATATTACATCAGCAAACATTTTAGGCTGGAGCGATGGCGGTATCACTGCTTTATTGCTCGCCATAAGGCATAAGAATAAAATAATAAAGCTCGCAGCAACAGGCGCAAATCTCTGGCCCGATTCAACGG
>JAEWBD010000290.1 GCA_023391315.1 Bacteroidota bacterium
GTTATATACTGTACACCATCATTTTTTCCGCCAAAGTAGTTCAGATCGGCCGTAAGCTGATGCCCGTCTTTGGTGAAGTTGTGCACCACTCCACCCTGAATACCCGTTCCGTTAAAGGTCCTGTTGTTAGTTGATAACCGGTTGCCCGTCAGGTTTACGGTGTGGTCATTGTAAATACTGTCGGTAGCAATGTCGCTTATGGAGGTGGGTTTAAACTCGCCATGCACTTTTGTTCCGGATAATGATAAGGTTGTTCTGTTGGTTACAAAATAATCAAGCCCTATTCTTCCAAACATAAAGCCGCCGTTGTTTTTGCTTTCCGTGTTTTGAAAGCTATGCACATTTTTCAGGTTTAATGTATCATAAGAATAAAGCTGATCGGTTGTGCCCTTGGTAAGGCTTCTGCGGTTGTTTAGCATTGCAGCCGCTGTAAAATTTACTTTACCCTGTCTTACGCTGAAGTTACCACCGGCATTATATCCGCCGCGGCTGTCAACGCCGGCCATAATATTGCCGTTATAACCGGTTTTCTTATTTTTCTTTAAAACAATATTTAAAATACCCGCATTACCACCACTCGCATCATATTTAGCAGAAGGGTTTGTAATTACCTCCACGCTTTGAATGGCATCTGCGGGAATCTGGTCTAACGAAAGCGTTGTAGGCCTGCCATCAATATATAACTGCGGCGTTGCATTGCGCAGCTTAACATTACCGTCAATATCCACCTGCAAAGAGGGCACATTTTTCATTATATCTACAGCGGTTCCACCTGCGCTTACTATATTTTTATCTACATTAAATGTTTTCTTATCAATATCCATTTTAAGCGCGCCGGAAGTACCGGTAACGGTTACGGTTTGCAAAGTATTGGTTTCATCGGGCAGAAGTTTTATGTTGCCAAGATCTTTATCCAGTGCGCTCAGCATACCGCTGCCGCCCATTTGCTGACCTTGCTGACTTTGCTGGGCAGGTGCATTTCCACCACTGGCTTTCATTTGAAAGCTTATTTTTTCTTCATGCATTTTATAACCCACAGCGGAAATTCTTAAAGTAATTCCGAATAAAGGCAGGTCGCTGAAACTAAACTCGCCATTGGGTTCTGTTGTAGCGCCCTTAAATAACACTTGTTTTGATTTTTTTGTGGTGCTGTCATACTGGTTTTGCAGCAGGATTATGGTTGCTTCAGATAGTGGCTTACCAATGCTGTCAAGCACTTTACCATAAATATGACCAATGCTTGGCACCTGGCGGCCCTTTCCACCACCTGCGGGAAACTGGGCAAATATGCCTGTAGTTGTAATCAGCAATACCGCCGCCATTAATACTTTTTTCATAAATTCTGTACTTGTAATTTGAATGGCAAAATTATTTACAGCGCGGACGATTATAAGCCAAATGAGACAAGCGGATGAAATAATGCGACAAAAGGCTAATGAAATTTTGAGGTTGTTTTATGATTGATTTTCAATGCAAAAGGAAGGTGAATTTATTGTTAATGTTTGCCTGTTAATTCGGCCACTGCATCCTTATAACTATCGCCAACAGGTATCTCCATATCGTTTATAAAAACACTGTTTTTGCGTATGGATGTGATGTAGTCTTTGGAAACAATAAATGATTTTTGAACGCGTATAAACATGGAAGCGGGCAACTGCTCTTCTATAGCTTTCATTGTAATGCGGGCAACGAGCGGTTTTGGTGAGCTTTTAAGATGGATTTTGAGATAATCTTTCAACCCTTCAATCCACATAATATCAGTAAAAATTACTTTTACAAGGCTGTAATCTGCATTAATAAAGAAATAAGGCGGCGCCTCAAACCCGGCCTGTTTTTTTGTTTTAAGCTGGTGCAGTTCCCAGGCTTTATTACAGGCTTTAATAAACCTGTCGAGCGATACCGGTTTCACAAGATAATCAACCACATCAAGCTCGTAACCCTCCAGGGCATATTTTTCATACGCCGTAATAAGTATAAACATGGGTTTGGCCGTAATTGTTTTAATAAACTGTAAACCTGTTAAGCCCGGCATTTGTATATCAAGAAAAATGAGATCAATTTCTTCCCGCTGCAATAGCTGCATGGCCTCAAGCGGGTTATTGCAGGCAGTAACCAGTTTAAGAAAAGGCACCTTGCTTATATTATCTTCAAGTAATTCCAGCGCCAGCGGTTCATCGTCTATTGCTACACATTTCAGCATTAATGTAAATTTATTTGAAGCGAAACAGTAAACCACCCATCTTTTTTATTAATGAGCAGGGCATGATTGCGGCCATACAATAAATTTAGCCTTCTTTGCACGTTATTTAACCCTATACCGGAATCTTTATCTTTTATCGCGTTCAGCGCATCATTATATTTATTGCTAACAATAAACTGAAGAATGCCATTTTCAACTTTCAATTCAACTTTTATAATAGCATCTTCTATAATACCGGTGCCGTGTTTAAATGCATTTTCAACAAAGGGAATTAAAAGCATAGGCTCTATTTCGTTGCTGGCGCCTATTTCATTAAAAGAAGATTGCACTTTTACGTTTTTGCCAAACCGTTGTTGCTGAAGGTCGATATAACTTTGAATATATTCCACTTCTTTTTCAAGCGGCACCTTCTGCTCATCTGTTTCATAAAGCATATAGCGCATGAGCGATGAAAGTTTTATGAGCGAATGTTCCAGCAGATCAGATTTTTTACGCGCCAGTGCCACCATATTATTAAGCACATTAAACATAAAGTGCGGGCTAACCTGCGACCGTAAAAACAGTAATTCTGTTTTAAGATTTTCCGTTTCTTTTTCCTGTGACCGTTTTATGGATTGCTGTCTTTCGAGCAGGAAAAAATAAGCTGTGCTGCTTGCAATAATAAAGAAGTAGGTGAATATATTATAAATGAAAAAATTTTCTGCTTTAAAAGGCACATGGTGCACGAACAATGAAAAATAAAGGGAATGCAAAAAGTATACTGCGGCCAGTGCAAGAACATGCAGCGAAATAAACTGCCACACTTTTTTTGTGCGTAACAAAAATGGTAAAAACATGTAAGCGTTCAGGTAAAAGAGGCCGGCCCAGATACCGCTGCTTAAAAAATAAAAATAGAAGAGGGCTGCATCATCGGGTTGCGGAGGGCGACGGTCTCTTTTATAGGTAGCCTTTAAGAAAAATGGGAAAGAAAAGAGTATGACCCAGCAAACAGCATGCAATACGGCCACCACCCATTTTTTTCTTAAAAAATTATACTTCATTTTGTCAAAGTACTTAAGAAAAAACCTAACAATGGCTGAAAGAGGAAAGATTGCGACAAAAACAAATTTTACATAGATGAAAACTTGTAAAAACGAAAGGGTGTGGGATAATTATGGGAAAGGTTTACAAGTACGAAAGCGTTAGTTAAAAGCTTCAAAAAATTTATTTCATTTCAATTTTTTCTGTAACATTGCAGCCGGAAACAGCACATAGTCCAATCAAAAAATCACACTCGCCTGTTTTCTTTTTAACCAAAAAATTTCTTCCAAACCGTTTCAAAAAAGTTTTGAGAAATTACATTATTCCATAAGGATTATTATTTTTTATGTACGACATTCTCCAATTGAACGACATGCTGGTGCCAGAGCTTCTCGACATCGCTGAGCACCTTGACATTGCTGATGCTGGAAAGCTAAACAAGCAAGACCTTATTTACCGCATCCTTGATAAACAGGCATTAACGCCGGCAGCAGCTACTGCAACCGCAGAAAAGCCCAAACGTAAACGTACGGTAAAAGCAAGCACCGCAAACACTACAGAAGAAGCAGAAGTAATGACAGATACAGTGCAAAAACCTGCAAAAGAAACAAAACATTCTTCTAAGGAAAAAGCCTCAAAAGATGATGCAAAAGAAGACAAGCCCAAGCGGGCCCGCGTAAAGCTTAAGGCCGCCTCTGAACCTAAAAAGGAGGAGCAGCCGGAGGAAGAAGAAGCTGCTGAATCAGCTGAAGATTATGTTGATAGCGATGATGCCCTCACCCAAATGGGCGCCAATTTATTAAGCATGCTCGGTGATGATGAACCTATAGTTTATCCTGATGAAGTTGAAATTGCTGAACCTGTTGCAAAGCCTTCAAGCCCGGGCCGCAAAGAGCCCGCATTTAACATAGAGTTCGATGGTATTATACAGGCTGAAGGCGTTTTGGAAATGATGCCCGATGGTTATGGCTTTTTACGCAGCAGCGACTATAATTATCTTTCTTCTCCAGATGATATTTATGTTTCGCCTTCACAAATAAAATTATTCGGCCTTAAAACCGGCGATACCGTTTTTGGCGCTGTGCGCCCGCCAAAAGAGGGTGAAAAATATTTTGCTTTATTAAAGGTTGAAACCATTAATGCAAAAAGCCCGGATGAGGTAAGAGACAGGGTGCCTTTCGATTATCTTACACCGCTTTTTCCTTATGAAAAGCTGAACCTTTTTACTTCTCCCTCTGATTATTCAACACGCATTATTGACTTGTTTACGCCAATTGGTAAAGGCCAGCGTGGCTTAATTGTAGCGCAGCCCAAAACAGGTAAAACCATGTTGCTGAAAGCCGTGGCTAATGCCATTGCAGCCAACCATCCTGAATGTTATTTAATGGTGGTGCTGGTAGATGAACGTCCTGAAGAAGTTACCGATATGGAGCGCAGCGTAAGGGCTGAAGTAATTGCCTCCACTTTTGACGAGCCTGCCGAAAAGCACGTTAAAGTTTCTACTATCGCTTTGCAAAAAGCAAAACGGCTTGTTGAATGCGGCCATGATGTGGTGATTCTGCTTGACAGTATTACCCGCCTCGCCCGTGCTCACAATACGGTGGCCCCGGCCAGCGGTAAAGTGCTGAGTGGTGGCGTTGAAGCTAATGCCATGCAAAAACCCAAACAGTTTTTTGGCGCTGCCCGTAAAATTGAAAACGGCGGTTCTTTAACCATTCTTGCAACTGCGTTAATTGATACCGGCAGTAAAATGGACGAAGTGATATTTGAAGAATTTAAAGGCACCGGCAATATGGAATTGCAGCTTGACAGGAGATTGGCAAACAGGCGCATTTACCCGGCTATTGATCTTGTGGCCTCATCCACCCGCCGTGATGATCTGTTGCTCGACAGGGATGTACTTCAACGTATGAATATTCTTCGCCTTTATATCAATGATATGAATACTGAAGAAGCCATGACAGAGCTATTGAAACGCATGCGCGGCACAAAAAGTAATGAAGAATTTCTTGCAAGCATGAACGGATAAGATTTGTTTTATAATAATAAAAGAGGTTGCCCGGCTATGGACAACCTCTTTTATTTTGCTTATCCTTATTTGATTGTCTTTTATTCATATTATCATAACATCTGCCATTTTTACACCTTTTGCGGCCATGGCATAATGATTGAGCAAATGGGTAATAACTTAAATCTTAAAGAATTAATCAATTAATATGGGAAAAATAATAGGGATTGACTTAGGTACAACTAATAGCTGCGTTTCAGTTATGGAAGGTAACGAACCGGTTGTTATTGCCAACGATGAAGGCCGCCGTACTACGCCTTCCGTTGTTGCTTTTTTAAAAAACGGTGAACGTAAGGTAGGTGATCCTGCCAAGAGGCAGGCCATAACAAACCCGCAAAACACTATTATGAGTGTGAAGCGTTTTATGGGCCGCCGCTACGATGAAGTAAAAGAAGAAATCAGCCACTGGAGTTACAAAATAGTTCGTGGTGAAAATGATACAATACGCATAGATATTGATGGCCGCTTATATACACCGCAGGAAATTTCTGCCATGATTCTTCAGAAGATGAAGAAAACGGCAGAAGACTATCTTGGCCAGGAAGTAAATGAAGCCGTAATTACAGTACCTGCTTATTTCAATGATGCACAAAGGCAGGCTACTAAAGAAGCTGGCGAAATTGCTGGTTTAAATGTGCGCAGGATTGTAAATGAACCCACTGCCGCAGCATTGGCTTATGGTTTGGAAAAGAAACACGCTGATCAGAAAATAGCCGTGTTTGACCTTGGTGGTGGTACATTCGATATATCTGTACTGGATTTGGGTGATGGCGTTTTTGAAGTAAAATCAACTAATGGGGATACGCATCTTGGCGGTGATGACTTTGATAAAGTGATCATGGATTGGCTGGCTGATGAATTCAAAAAGCAGGAAGCTATTGATCTCCGCAAAGATCCCATGGCCTTACAGCGTTTAAAAGAAGCTGCTGAAAAAGCAAAAATCGAATTGTCTTCTTCATCAGAAACAGAAATAAACCTGCCTTATATTACTGCAGTTGATGGTGTGCCGAAACACCTTGTTACAAAATTATCCCGCGCAAAATTTGAACAGCTCGCCGATAATTTATTTGCAAGATGTTTAAAGCCTTGCGAGCAGGCATTAAAAGATGCGGGTTACAATGCTTCTCAAATTGATGAGGTGATCCTGGTTGGAGGTTCTACCCGTATCCCTAAAGTGCAGGAAATTGTAGAAAAATTCTTCGGCAAAAAACCGCATAAAGGTGTAAACCCTGATGAAGTGGTAGCAATTGGTGCAGGTATCCAGGGTGCCGTTTTAACCGGTGAGGTAAAAGATGTATTGTTACTCGACGTAACGCCGCTTACGCTTGGAATTGAAACTTTGGGTGGTGTATTAACCCCAATGATTCCTTCCAATACAACCATTCCTACAAAGAAAACAGAAGTGTTTTCTACCGCCAGCGATAACCAGCCCGGCGTGCAGATACACATTTTGCAGGGTGAAAGAAGTTTAGCGAAAGATAACAAGAGCCTGGGTGTATTCAATCTTGATGGCATTCCGCCTGCACCAAGGGGCATTCCGCAGATTGAAGTAACATTTGATATTGATGCGAACGGTTTGATTCACGTGAGTGCAAAAGATAAAGGCACCGGCAAAGAGCAGAAGATTCGCATTGAAGCCGGAAGCGGATTAAGCAAGGAAGAAATTGAAAAGATGAAGACCGATGCCAGGGCACACGAAGCTGAAGATAAGGCAGCCCGTGAAAAGATCGACAAATTGAACCAGGCAGACAGCCTTGTTTTCCAGACAGAAAAACAATTAAAGGAATTTGGTGATAAAGTGCCGGCTGATAAAAAAGCGCCTATTGAAGCTGCTTTGAATAAATTAAAAGAAGCGCATAAGAGCCAGGATGTTGCCGCTGTTGATACTGCCATGAATGAACTGAACCAGGCATGGACTGCAGCCAGCGAGGAACTGTATAAAGCACAACAAGCCGGCGCACCAACAGCCGATGCAGGTGCCCAGCCAAATGCAGGCGCATCCGATAACGGAACTGGCCAGCAGCAGGGAGGTGAAAATGTTACCGACGCAGAATTTGAAGAAGTAAAATAAATAATTTGTCTCAACTCGGATTTAAAGGGTTGACAGATTAAAGAATTATAAAAAAGGCCTCCGCAATTGCGGAGGCTTTTCATTTTAAGCAGTTAATGAATGTTATGATATTAAATAAGGTGTGTTATATCAAAATGTTTACAACTTGCTATTGATAAAGCAACGGATAAAATAGAAAATCCCGGCATATATTTCTATACCGGGATTTTCTATCAGGTAGCGGGAACCGCTAATCTTTGCTTACAATAATTTTATTGCTATAAACGGTTTCACCGTTTGCAGTAATTACACTTAGGAGGTAAGCACCGGCTGCTGCTGATGCCACTGAAATGTTTTCCGTTTGAGTGCCTGTGATTTTTACCTCTTTTTTTAATATTGTTTTACCGCTTGTCTCACTGAGCATTATTATGTATTTACCGTTTTTAAAATTGCTGAACTGTATTTGCAGTCGTCCTGTGGTTACGGGATTGGGATAGGTGCTTACCGTGCTTGTTTCAAGCGTTTTTGCTATGGCATCCGTTCTGTTATCAAAAGCAAAATTGGCATTAGCAAAATCTGAAACGTTATATACCTGTTCTGTTGTATTTATAATAGCAGCCTGCAATGTAATAAGGTTTACTTTGTAATAACCGGTTGTTTTGGTGGAACTGCCCACGATAATATTCTCTGCATCTTCAACCATTGCGGCATTTATATTATACTCTTCGGGAATGTTTTTTATCTCACCAAGAAAAGTAGCAAGCCTTGTATCCGGATTGATCTTATAAACCTGGCGCGTCATAGTAAAAAGATAAAGGTTGCCATTCGCATCTGCAATCATATCGCCGCCCCAGCTTGTAAACTGGGTTCTTACCGATTTATCTCCGTTTGCCGGGGCATCCAGCAATCTTCCCAAATCTGTAATCTTTGTTTGCTTATCTGTTGAGAAACGTATGAGGTGCTCATTATCATTTGTAAGAGCATACCCATTGCCATCTGATGCAATCACCATTCTTGTAATTACAGAGGCTTCGCCGGCTGCATTCTTAAAGTTTTTCAGCAACTGCGTGGTTACTGAGTAGGCTTTCGGCGTAGTGCTGTTTAAATCAAGATAGCGCAGTTGGTTGCCCAGCATTTGCGCATAATATAACCTGTTGTTTTTTGCATCATAAGCAATTGCCGCTACCATCCTGCTGTTGATGCATCCGCAGTTTTGCAACGTGGATATGGTTTCGGCTTTAGCATCAACGTTTATAATTTGTGCGCCTGATGCGGCATCATAAACAGCTTCGTTCGCTGCGGCTGGTATGTAAACAGTCCTGGTAGTTTTTGTATTAAGATCAGCCTGGCGAAAAGCAATCCAGTTAGTGCTGCCAAACTGTTCACCTGTAACTGCAAAGAATTTTTTTGATTGCGTTGAAGCATTTAAAGTGAAAAGCAGTGTAAAGGCTAATAATGCAAGGGGTAAAGATGATTTCATAATAAATGATTTTCAAATTGAAAATTACTTATAAAACTGAAATAAAACAATCAGCTTTTATGAATGGATTGCACGGCTTTTTTTACACTTCCCTGTTTTACCAATAAATTTTTTGCTTCGGAATAGTCGGCAATATTTGCCTGCTGCATCAGCATTTTTACGCCGCGGTCAATAAGTTTTTCATTGTTAAGCTGCATGTTTACCATGCTGTTATCTTCCACGCGGCCCAGTTGTATCATTATCGTGGTAGAAATCATATTCAGCACCATTTTTTGTGCGGTGCCTGCTTTCATGCGCGTGCTGCCGGTTACGAATTCAGGCCCGGTAATTACTTCAACCGGGTAATCGGCTGCAGCGGCCAGCGGTGAACCGGCGTTGCAGGTTATACAACCCGTTTCAATAGCGTGTTCGCGGCAATGATCCAAAGCGCCGATAACGTAGGGCGTTGTGCCGCTGGCGGCTATTCCCACTACAAAATCCCTGTCAGAAATATTTTTTTCCTGCAGGTCAAGCCAGCCCTGTTCGCGGTCGTCTTCAGCAAATTCCGCTGCACGAACAATGGCACTGTAACCTCCGGCAATCAGCCCCTGCACCAGATCATAAGGAACACCATAAGTGGGTGGGCATTCGCTGGCGTCTAAAATGCCGAGCCTGCCGCTGGTGCCGGCACCTACATAAAACAGCCTTCCGCCTGCAAGCATTCTATCTGCAGCCGCTTCTATCAGCTTTTCAATTTGGGGCAAAGCTTTTTCAACAGCAAAGGCAACCGTTTTATCTTCTTCGTTTATATGCGTAATTATTTCTTTTACCGGCATATTTTCAAGATGCCTGTAATGCGACGATTGTTCAGTAGTAAGCATTAATGCAAATGTATTAAAGAAATAAAATTTTATTGCCCTGTGAGTTTTGCACTTCTTTTTGAGATGCTGTTATTATCTGTAAAAACATCTATAAAAATGAATGCTAAGCAGGATTTTAATTTGCAGGAAGCGTACTATCCGGCACATTAATCGGCCCTCTTGCATTGAAGATGGTGTAATGATTAAAATTCTGATCAGCCGTCATGCTATCACCATCAAGCTTTTCATCGGGTTTGCGTATATGCACGGGCAGGGTAGTATAAATTATCTCCTTATCCTGGTCCCACCATAACTCTTCGCTGCGCAAAGTATCTCCCTGCACATTAAATACAACCACACTGTCTCTTAAAAACACTAAATGTTTATTGGGATAATACAGCCCATATTTTGCAAACAGCTTGCTTTGCAGTTTCACGCTGTCATAAAAATCCACATGAAGCGTTTTGGGAAATTCTGTTTTAGGCGTATCCCCCTGTGCCATTGTCATTAAAGGAGTGGTAAGCTTTGCTTTTGTAATACCGCCCTGGCTAAAATAGGTTGTAACATTTGTTGCCTTATCTGTAGGTATTGTTTTTTTGGCAAGGTCCTGCACCTGCTGGTAATCGTTATGGCAGCTATATAAAAAAAAGCAGCCGGTAATAAGGGCTGCTTTAAACATCTTTATATAAAGCAATTTATTAATCATACTTCCGCTTGATGAACCAAATATCGCTTAAAGATAAGCCTACAGAAATTTTGAAAAAGTTTTCTGTTACATTATTAACAGTGCTGCCTCTTTTTCCAAATTCAAGCGCCGTGTTTATCATGGTAAACTGCCTGTCGTAAGAATGATATTTTCTTAAGTTGAAAGAATAACCCAGTGAAAATGCCTGTGTTTTATAGCCATTGCCGTCAGCATTTATATAATCCTTGCCATTATAATATCCAAACCTGTAAATACCGTTTGAAAAGATGCCTTTGCCGGTAAGCGGGTTTGGAGAAAACTCTATACCGCCACGGATAAACCAGCTATTATTTAATTTATCGGGCTGGCCATAATCGCGGTATTTTGACCATTGTGCAAAATTATATTCTACGCCAATACCCCATTTTTTTACGCTGAATGGCCCGTTGGAGAGCATATTGCTCAACATTAACCCGCCGTTAAAACTCATGGGCAGTGTTATGTTGCCATGCTCTGTGCCCACCCTGTAGACGCTGTCAACAGCCACTATATCGCCGTCGTCTTTATAATAAAAAGTTTCGCTTGTAAGGTCCCGTGAAGCGTCCAGTTTTTGCTCTAAAGTTCCCGAAGCGCCAACCGTAAGTACATAGGAATTTTTTAGTTTGGAAATGGGGTCTGTTTTTTCACCTATGGTAAAACTTGCCATAAAGCCTGGATTGAGAAATAATCCCCAGAAATGCGTGGAATCGGTTGAGTTGGAATTATACCAGGTTTGGTAAGAGCTGTCAGAAGGGAAACTAACTTTATTGCTTATAAACTTGGTGCCCCATTCATAACCGGCATTAAATCCAAGACTGAAACTATTATTGGGATTTTTCTTATTCTTCCATGTTTTGCCAATTCCCAAAAAAACCTGGTTTAACCCGCCATTCCCTTCGTGCAGGGTCTGCAGGCTGTCGGTAATACCAAGGCTGTCATAACTAATACGGCTGCTTTCTTCAATGCTATAATTTATTCTGGTGGCCGGCCTTAACCCAAAAACAAGCGCTGCGCCATTTATGTTGCCCGGCTTTGTTAAAGGCATGCCTAAGGTTATGTAGGAAGGAATAAAATTAACTGACTTGTATTTGTTTGCCGGCGTTTTGCTTAACAGGGAACGGCTGTCAACAGTTAAAGCGAAATCATACGTAACAAGTCCTAGGGAACCATAGCTGGCCGGGTTTATGGTATTAATGAATTGCGAGTTTGAAACAGTGGCACCCAGGCCTCCCATACCCCTTGCAGCAATATTTTGCTGCGGGTAAACATCTCCGATTCCATACCTGGAAAATGGAGAATTTTCCTGGCTAAACGAAGTACTGCAAATCAATATCAAAAGAACACAGAAAAAAAAATATTTAGCCATTGGTTTCACTAAGTGCATACAAACCATTAAAGATTAAATGAGGGTTTGCAAATATCTTGTTTTTGATAAGAGGCACAAAAAAGCTCATATCACCTCCGGTTAAATGCACGTTAAAGTTACTGTACCTAAGGTTGTACTCGTCAATAAATCCATCCATTTCTTTAGCCATGCCCAGGATTGCGCCACTGTGCAAATTGGTCTTTGTGTCGTAACCCACAAGCGGAAAATTTGAGTTGGGGGTTTCGAGCGGCAGTTTTGCCGTAAACTGGTTCATGGCTTTAAAACGCATGTTTAGCCCCGGCGAAATAGCGCCGCCTAAAAATTCGTGCAGCTTATTTACAAAATTGTAGGTAATACAGGAACCTAAACCAATAATAAGATTATGTTGTTTCGGATAAAAATAAACGACGGCAGCAACCAGCGCCAGCCTGTCTGCGCCAACTGTTTCCGGCTTGCCCACCGGTATGGTAAAAGGCAGTTTTGATTTTTCGCTGAGCTTATGAAATTTTGTTTTTGCTTCGAGCAGAATTTCTATTTCAGGGTTATGATTGATAACCGATGATAAAATAGATTGCTTAGGCTTTTCTTCGGCAATAATTTTTTCTACCGATGCTACGCTGTCATCTTCAAGTGTTATTACTTTTTGTATTTCCTTATTATTGAAAACAGCACATTTAAGGCGCGTATTACCAAAATCGAAGCAGAGCGTAGTTTTCATGATTACTATTTACCGAAATTAAAATCAAATCCTTTTAATTCTTTAAAATGCCCGTTCAACTGAATCTTCTTTTTCAGCGTTTCTATGCCGGCCACTACGGGAATTGTTTTTTGCAGATGACGGCGTAAATATTCCATCCGCTGGTCTTCGCGCAATAAGCATAAAAGTTCATACTCTTCTTCCAGCGAAAGCGCCGCATGGTGCGCAATGTCATAGCTTTTTAATATTTCATCCGGTTTATTAAATTCTTTCTGGATGTTTAAAAGACGATGCAGTTCCCGCAAACCATCAATTATTGTATGCGTGTACCGGCTTATACCATCTTCATCATTTGGCAGATGCTTTACAATAGCGCCGCTATACAGTTTGGCCGGTATGGAGTTAATTACTTCAAGCACCCTGAATACGCTCACGCCTTCAGTCTTTACATCCATCTTTCCATCCGCATATTGCTTTACAATTTCAGTAACCCTCACCAAAGTGCCTGTTTCAGCAATTTTGTTTTTTAAAACAGGCGGAATGCCAAACATTTTTTTTTCTTTAAAACATTCGGCTATCAGTTGCTTATACCTTTCTTCAAAAATATGCAGGTTAAGATGTTCGCCCGGGTAAACTACAATTTCAAGAGGAAATATTGGAATAAAATTCGTCATAACGTAAAGGCAAAAATAAACATTGAGCCATACTTCGAAAACAATCGGCTTATTTTTGATAAATCTTTAAAGCTGATTATAAACGGGTACCTATAATGCAGTGGAATAATTTATTGCAGGAAATACAAAACAAGAATGTTAAAGCGCTTGCCCGTGCTATTTCGTTAATTGAAAATGAATTTGCAGGATATGAAGATTTTTTAAAGCTGCTGCCTTTTTCCACTAAAAAAATAATCGGCATTACCGGCCCGCCCGGTGCAGGAAAAAGTACAATTGTTGATTGCCTCATCAATGAATTTGCTGTAAACAATAACAGGGTTGCTGTGTTATGCATTGATCCTTCTTCTCCTTTTACACAAGGCGCCTTGCTTGGCGATAGGATAAGAATGAATGAATGGTATAACAATCCAAACGTTTATATACGCTCGCTGGCAAGCCGTGGCAGCATGCATGGCCTTCATCCAAAAATAATTGAGATAACAGATGTGCTGAAGGCGGCACCGTTTGATATTATTATGATTGAGACCGTTGGTGCCGGCCAGGTAGAAACAGAAATAGCACGGCTTGCTGATACTTCTGTGGTAGTACTGGTGCCTGAAGCCGGCGATGAAATTCAGAATATGAAAGCCGGACTGATGGAGATTGCTGACATATTTGTTGTAAATAAAGCCGACAGGCCGGAAGCCGATCGTTTTGTAAAAAACCTCAGGGCAATGCTGCCGCTTTCTTTACAAGAGAAGCAAAAAAAAGCACCGGTGCTTAAAACGATAGCCACAGAAAAAAAGGGTATTAAAGGATTGTTGGAAACGATTATTAAGCATCAGCAAACTGAAACAGAAAAACTTAAAAGTTTTATGATGCAGGCAGAAAAAGTTTATAAACTGATAGAACAAAAAAGAATGAGCGATATTGATATAAAAAAACTCGCTTCGGAAATAGAAAGATTATCAGCAGATAAAAACTTTAGCCTTTACCGGTTTGCAGAAACATTCGGGAATTGAATGGGAAAGATTAATTGTTCTCTCCGGCTTCGCCTTCTTTAAGCGCTTTTTCACTGCGCCACCAGCGATAACCAAGAAAGCCGGCAATGGTAAGTGGTGTAAACATTAAATAAATAATGCCGCCATTTAAACCCTTGCCCTGTTTTTCTCCCAATTGGGAAGCGGTTTTTGTACAAATAGAACATTGAGCATCGGCTGTATTTGCCTGCAACAAAAATAATAAAGCGATGATAAAAATAAAAGCCAGCTTCTTCATGATCCACTTATTTCGGCTTCAAAGATACGAAGCCCGGGCTACATTAACCTAATCCGTTCAAAACGGTTTAAGTGTTTAAAACCGGCATAAATAAGATCTATTAAAAATACCAGCGTTAGTATAGTAAGCCATGCATGCAGATTGCTTTGAGGAGCTAAAAAATCTTCTTCGGCTGCATGTAACATTTTTCTGAAATCGGCGGCTATATTCCAGCTTCTGAAATGCAGGAACCTTGCTAAAACTATATTATAGCTGCTTAAAAAGATAAATAATAATATGGAAAGCCTTACAGGGAATGCAGGAAGATGATTGCTTAAAAAGATTTCTACTTTTCTTAACGACATCAGCCCCGGGAGTATGCCTGTAACGGCAAATGATAAGAACATACATACGTCATACACCAGCGGAAAATTGGTTTTACGCATTTGCAGCATGTCGGTAAAAAGATAAATGCACGATGGAAAGAATAATAGCCATAAAATGAGAAGTGAAAATGCCCGTGCATTTAAAGTTTTACATTTTAAAAGCTGCTTGCTTATTACGTATGGCACAAAGGCAATTAACAGGTTCCAGAGAAAAAAAGTATAATTAAGGGATAATGAAAAAAGACAGCGGTAAAACAGTAAGCCAAATGAAAAAAATGATGCAAACATCATCACCCTTTCAAAGTAAGGCAACTTAGCGGAGCTCATAATTTTTTTTAAAATTAGAACACAAAGTTGGCCACAGTTTAATTAGGCATTACCGCTTTCACTTTTTTTTAAAAATGAATTGTTATAGCAGGTTGTTTTATCCTTTGGTAATACAAATATTTTTTTGATTTAGATTCGTTATATATACGTGCTTTCTGAAGAAAACATATTATACATTAAGCGGGTTAGTGCCTTGCAGCCACAATCGGCAAAGGCAAACCCTGCAGCTTTAATTTGTTACCATTGCAGCTATGTAAATGAAACTGAATTTTCGTATTGCACTAATTGTGGTTATCCTTTACAAAACAAGCCAGCCAGCAATAGTTATAAACAACGTATGGAGCAACGCAAAACAGCCTTGCTCAAAGCAGAAAACGCGGTATTGGCTGCAAGGGTGGTTTTGTATGTTATTGCTTCATTTTTATCGCTGGGCTTATTTTTCATTTTTGCTGAAAGCAACCGGAAATATATTGTTGTATTAATGGCATTATTATTTTCCGGCTTATTTTTTTCGCTGGCTTTCTGGAGCCGCAAAAGCCCTTTTCCGGCATTGCTTACATCTTTTATAACGCTTATTGCTTTTTCAACAATTAATATCTTCAGGAGCCTTACAATTTCCGTTATAACATTACGCGGCATAACCGGCATTTTAATCTGCCTTGCTTTATTAATAGTAATATTAAGAGGGCTGCAGGGCGCATACCGCATTAATTTAATTAAAGAAGAATTGTAATAAAATGATATCGCCCAAAGCCAGTGATATTTGTTGCGAAGCCTGCAACAGCAGCGTAAAACCCCATCATCGCTTTTGTTATAATTGCGGCGCTTATCTCGGCACAGATAATACGCCTGTTACAATTTTCAATAACCGGAATTTAAGGTCAGCATTTATTTTCTTTATTGTGTATTTGTTTGTTTGCCTGCTGGTGCAGTTTACAAGCTGGTTTAATATTTACAGCCGTTTGTTTTGGGTGGAAATATTTCTTGCAGGCTTCACTTTATTTCATGTATATAAAAACTATGATGCCATTAAGCCTTTGCTCAGGTTTAATAATTTTAATATAGTAAGATTAACAGGTTGCATTTCGTTTGCAGCAGCAGCTTCGTTTGTGGTGAACGTTATTGTTACCAAAATGAACTATTCATTTTTCAGGACGGATATAACGTACTATCATCTTTACAGCGCTTACGGCATGCCGGCGCTTATCATGATCTATTCTATTGCACTCAATCCTGCCATAATTGAAGAGCTTGCTTTTCGCGGCGTATTATATAATTATCTCAGCACTTTTTTAAATGAACGGCTGGTTATAATTGTTACCGGTTTTGCGTTTGGTGTGATGCATCTCAGCTTTATCTCATTGTTCTGGCTGGTACCTTTTGGCATTTTAACCGGCGTTATGCGCCGGCGTTTCGGCACGATATGGTATGGTGTTGTGTTCCATTTTGTTTTTAATCTTATTGCTGTATTGTTTGACTTGTACAGGCATGGACATTTATAAGAAAGCTGCAAGCTGCAAGCTTCACGCTTTAAGCTACAAGCCTGGAAAAATAAGCCGGGTTAAAGTTTTGACGCTTGCAGCGTGTAGCTTGCGGCTGCTTTCACAATGCAATCCACAAACCCAGCAACTGGGCGAGCGCCCCCACAATTAATCCTGCATAAATTTCTGCAGAAGAATGCTGGTTAAGCAGCAGGCGTGAAGTACAAATAAGGCCGCATAAGAAAGTGGCAATCATAATATCTGCGCCTAAAAAGATTTGATAACGGGCACAGGTTAAAATTAAAAATGCAAGCATAGTGCCGGCGCCCATTGCATGCATGCTTATTTTGATGAAATTATTGATAACAAGGCCAAAAACAGTATTGAGAAAAATGCCGAAATAAAAGGATTTTAATACATCGGGCTGATCAGTGAAATTCCTGCTTAAATACCAAAGCCACCAGTAAAATATCATGGTAATGATATAAGGGATAATGCGGTCTTTTTGTGTGCGCAGGAAGATGCTTTCAATAAATTTCAGCCGCCATAAAAGGAACACGGCAAATGCCGGGAAAAAACTTGCATTTAAAAAAACGCTAACTGTTTTTAACGTTAAACCCGCCGTGGTTAAATCATTAAACTGAATGGGAAAACGCTGTGTGAGCCAAAAGAAAATATAACTAGGAATAAACAGTGGGTGCAAAACATAAGAAATAATTTTTGCGGGAATTTTTAATGCAGATGATCGATACAATTCTTCATTATAATTCAAACTTTGATCAACCATATATGCCATTAAAATTTAAAACTGTTTTATTATAATTCTTTACGCAAACGTGCAACGGGAATATTTAACTGCTCGCGGTATTTGGCTACCGTGCGCCTTGCAATGTTGTAACCTTTTTCCTGCAGCAATTCCGTTAAGCGTTCATCACTTAATGGTTTCTTTTTGCTTTCTGCTTCCACCAAATCACTCAATATTTTCTTTACCTCTCTTGTGCTTACTTCTTCGCCGCTATCGGTGCTTAAAGATTCGCTGAAGAAAAATTTAAGCCTGTACGTGCCGAATTCAGTTTGCACAAATTTGCTGTTGGCCACACGGCTTACGGTAGATATATCAAGCCCCGTAATCTCTGCAATATCTTTTAAGATCATCGGCTTAAGTGTTGTTTCATCGCCGGTAAGAAAAAAGTCTTTCTGATAATGCATAATAGCGCCCATGGTGCTCAACAAAGTATTTTGCCGCTGCTTTATCATATCGATAAACCATTTAGCCGAATCAATTTTTTGCTTGATAAACATTACCGCTTCCTTCTGCCGCTTATCTTTTTTGCTGCCGCGGTCGTATTCTTTCAGCATATCGCGATAGCCTTCACTTATACGTAAGTCCGGGGCATTTTTTGAATTGAGCGTAAGCTCCAGTTTGCCCGCATTGTTTATAATAAAAAAGTCGGGGATAATATAGCTTTCAGCTTTGTTTATTTCGCCCACATTACCGCCGGGTCTTGGATTTAATTTTAATATGAGATTGATAACTTCCTTCAGTTCTTCATCTGAAATACCAAGCCCACGCTGAATTTTTTCGTAATGCTTTTTGGTAAACTCGTCAAAGTATTTCTCAATCACTTGCATTGACAGGGTAACATCGCGGCCATCGGCCTGCTGGCGAAGCAACTGCAGCATTAAGCATTCCTGCAAGTTCCTGGCGCACACGCCGGGCGGGTCAAATTGCTGTATTAGTTTTATGAGGCTTTCAATTTCGGCCTCGTCAGAATCTATATTTTGCCTGAAAGCAAGGTCATCTACAACGGAAGATAGTTCGCGGCGCAGGTAACCATCATCATCTATGCTGCCCACAATCTGCTCGGCAATTTTTAATTTTCTTTCATCAAGCGATAACATGCCCAATTGGTCAGCCAGCACGTCATGCAACGTTGTTTCAACCCTTAACGGAACTGTTTTTTGTTCTTCATTATCGCCGTAATTATCATCACGCAGTTTGTAATCGGCAATCTCATCATCGCCATCATTCACATATTCTGAAATATCGATATTACCATATTCCTCTTCACTGCCATCATATTCTTCATCATTATTCTGTTCAAATTCCTCATTGTTATGTTCATGTTCCTCAAAACCTTCTTCACGGCCTTCTTCTCCCACTTCCAGCGCCGGGTTTTCTTCCAGTTCCTCTTTAATCCTTTCGTCGAGATTTGCAGTGGGTATTTGCAGCAGCTTCATCAACTGAATTTGCTGCGGCGATAGCCTTTGTAATAATTTCTGTTGTAATGATTGACTTAATGCCATGCTTCTGCGGGTAAAGTTTAATCTGAATTTAGCAATGCAAAGTAATTACAATACTTAATTTAGCGCAAATATGCTTTCGAAAAATAAAACATTCATTGCATTTACTGTTAAATTACTATTTGTAGTTTCTGCATTGCAGGCGCAACCAGCAAACGATTCAGCGAGGCGGAATATAGATTCGCTTGCAGTAATACGGCAATTTATATTTTTGGTAAAGCAGCCGCCTCTGCCAAAACAATTGCCGGGCAACTTTTATGCAAAGCAATTACCGTTTTTCTGCAATAAGGAATTGCAGGTTCAAAAAGCTGTTGGCTTCCCAGTAAAATTCCGTATCGGTTCCGTTGAATACTGCGACAGGCTGGAGGGAAAAAACAGGTAAGTTTTAAACAAGACTTACCCAAATAATCAAAACGTTTAACGCTGTTTGTTAACTTTATAAAAATCTAACGTATGCTAACATCATCCCGCAGAACTGCATTAAAAACTTTAGGCATTATGGGTGGCGCCATAGCTTTTTCGCCGAATGTATTATTAGCAGCCACAGGCAGAAAAAAAGAGAAGCTCGGTGTGGCGCTGGTTGGGCTTGGGTATTACAGCACCGATTTGCTTGCACCTGCTTTACAGCAAACAAAATATTGTTATCTCGCCGGCATAGTTACCGGCACGCCTTCAAAGGCTGAAGCGTGGAAAGCAAAATATAATATTCCTGATAAGAACATTTATAATTATGAAACGATTGGAGATATTGCCAATAACCCTGACATCGATGTAATATATATTGTGTTACCGCCATCAATGCATGCGGAGTATGTGATTAAGGCAGCTAATACAGGCAAGCATGTATGGTGCGAAAAGCCTATGGCAGTTACTGCAGAAGAATGTAAAAGCATGATTGATGCCTGCAATAAAAATAAAGTGAAGCTGGCTATTGGTTACCGTTTGCAGCATGAGCCCAATACAAAAGAATACCGCCGCATAGTGCAGAACAATTTATTGGGCAAAGTGAAGAAGCTCAATTGCGCTGCAGGTTATTATGAAACCCGCACCAATCACTGGAAGCAGAAAAAAGAAATGGGTGGCGGCGTAATGCCTGATATGGGTGTTTATGCCATACAGGGTGCAAGGC
>JAEWBD010000351.1 GCA_023391315.1 Bacteroidota bacterium
GGATTTTACATTTCAGTTGCTTTACTGTTGTTTGGTATTTATAGTGTTTACCGCGAAGTGGTGTACGGTATAGGCCAGTGGAATGTGAACCGCACTGTGGGATGGGGTTGGGATATTACCAACTTCGTATGGTGGGTAGGTATCGGTCACGCGGGAACGCTTATCTCCGCTATCTTATTATTATTCAGGCAAACCTGGCGTAATGGTGTAAACAGGGCTGCGGAAGCGATGACTATATTTGCGGTAATGTGCGCCGGCCAGTTTCCGGTATGGCACATGGGCCGTGTGTGGAATGCCTTCTTCGTATTTCCTTATCCAAACTCACGCGGGCCGCTCTGGCCAAATTTTGCCTCTCCCTTAATGTGGGACGTATTCGCTATCTCAACATATTTTACCGTATCGCTTTTGTTCTGGTATTCAGGCCTGATCCCTGATTTTGGAACTATCCGCGACAGGGCAAAAACCAAGTTCCGCAAATTTGCTTACGGTATTGCATCATTCGGATGGTCTGGTTCTACCAAACACTGGCAGCGCCTTGAATCTTTATCATTAGTGCTTGCCGGTCTTGCAACGCCCCTGGTGCTTTCAGTGCATACGATAGTATCTTTTGACTTCGCCACATCAGTTATACCTGGCTGGCATACAACCATCTTCCCGCCTTACTTTGTTGCGGGCGCCATCTTTTCGGGTTTTGCAATGGTGCAAACATTATTGCTGGTTACCAGGAAAGTATTAGGCCTCCAGGGATATATTACACTCGGCCATATTGAAGCCATGAACAAAGTAATTGTATTAACGGGTTCAATAGTTGGCTGCGCCTACCTTACTGAATTGTTTATGGCATTTTACAGCCAGAATCAGTATGAAAGTTATGCGTTCTTTTACAGCAGGGCCAACTTCTTCAGCCCTTACGGCTGGGCCTATTGGGGCATGATGTTCTGTAACGTTGTATCTCCTCAGATATTCTGGTTTAGAAAAATGCGCAGGAATTTATGGGTAACTATGTTCTTAAGTATTGTGGTAAACATAGGTATGTGGTTTGAAAGGTTTGTAATTATTGTTACCTCGCTGTTCCGCGACTACCTGCCGTCTTCATGGCCTTATTATTACAGCCCGAGTATTTGGGAAATAGGTTTTTATGTTGGAACATTCGGTCTCTTCTTTACCTGTTATTTCCTTTTCTCTAAATATTTCCCTGTGATAGCTATTGCAGAAGTGAAACAGATATTAAAAGTTTCAGGTGAAAGCTATAAAGAGAAAATGGATAAGCTGGAAGAAGAACCTGTTGAAGAATTTGCGCATGCAGCAGCGCACTAAACATTGGCATTTTAAAAGCCTTATTAAGTTATAAAGTATGGCAAAAAAGAAATTTGTAGTAGCCAGTTTTGATGATGAAAATGTTTTATTTCCTGCGGTAAAAAAAGTACGCCTTGCAGGATATAAGATACACGATGTTTACACGCCGTATGCCGTGCATGGATTAGACAAGGCACTGGGCTTGCGCGAAACGAGCCTGCATACCGCCGGGTTTATTTACGGTATTACAGGTACTACCATTGCTTTGGGCGCTATGAGCTGGGTTTTTGTAAGCGACTGGCCTTTGAACATTGGCGGTAAGCCACATTTTCCGTTGCCGGCGTTTATACCTATTACGTTTGAAACCACGGTACTGCTTTCTGCAGTGGGTATGGTGCTCACTTTTTGTTATTTGTGCCAGTTGGGGCCTTTTGTAAAAAAGCATCATTTTAGCTCACGGGCAACCGACGACCATTTTGTAATGGTGATAGAATGTACTTCGAAAACCAATGTTGAAGATTTAAAGGCTTTTCTTTCCAATACCGGGGCATTTGATGTAAATGTGCAGGAAGCAGAAGCAAACTGGTGGTTAGGTACGTATGATAAAGAACAAGTACTAATAAAAGATGAACCGACTGTAGCTTAAATATTATTAAAGATGAAAATCCGATTGATTATATTTTGTTTGTCCGCAGGTTTCATAATAGCCGGTTGCAGCGATGTGCGCCGTGATCCGGGCCGTGTATATGTCCCTGATATGGGTTCAAGCCGTGCGTACGAAACTTATGATGCGCTTGACTCCAATAAGTTTACACAGAATATTACTGAAGCAGGACGCAAAATATTTTATAATCATATGCCGGTTGCCGGCACGGTTGCAAGGGGAGAAGATATGCCTTTTCCACTGGCTATGGATGCCCCGGGCGACACCACCAATTATGTGGCTTCAAAGCAAATTGAAAGCCCGATCAAATCCCTTGACTCTGCTACCATGAAAGAGGCTGAACGTTTATACCTCATTAATTGCGGTATTTGCCACGGAGCCAAGCTTGATGGTAACGGACCGCTCTATAAAGGTGGTGACGGCCCTTTTGCAGCAAAGCCCGCAACCTTAGTTGGCGATGCGAAATATGAACAAATGCCTGCCGGCCAGATGTTTTATTCTGTAACGTATGGTAAAAATTTGATGGGTTCTTATGCATCTCAGTTAACAAGGGTGCAACGCTGGGAAGTAATCGCTTATATTAAGTCGAAGCAGGGAAAGACCAGCGCTGCCGCAGCTCCGGCAGCAGCAGATAGTTCAGCAGGTAAATAAAACAGTCAGATATTGATAAATTAATTATAATGGCATCAATTAAAGAGCAATTTGAAGTTCCTTCCAAAATGAAAACCTGGTCGATGGCTTTAATAGTCATTGGTGTAATTACTTTTATTCTTGGGCTTATAACGAAGGGCATGAGCGGCGATGAGCAGGAGAAGGCTACATTTATTGGAACATTAATGTACAACAGTATTTTCTGGATGCTGATCTGTAATGCCAGCATGTTCTTCATTTGCGCTACCACGCTTGCTATGGGCGGCTGGCATACGGTAATAAAAAGGATACCCGAAGCTATTTCCACCCTCGTTCCTGTTTTTGGTATTATCACTCTCGTGATCTTTATATATGTAGTATTAATAGATCGTACAACCAGCATATACGAATGGCTTGATAAAGATGCCGTAGCGAAAGACCATCTTTTAAGCGGCAAGAGTGGATTTTTAAATCCTGCCTTCTTTATGATCTGGAGTATTCTTGCTATTGGCATCTGGAGTATTTTAGGCCACAGGATGCGCAAACTCAGCAGCGAGGCCGATGAAAGGCCAATGGATATAAACACCGGTAAAAGTTATATCTGGAGAAATACGGTTACTGCAGGTTTGTTTATTGTATGGTTTGCATTAACTATAGGTTCAACGGTGCCCTGGTTCTGGATGATGAGCCTTGATGCACACTGGTACAGCACCATGTATAGCTGGTACACATTTGGAAGCTCTTTCGTATCGGGTATGAGTCTTATTGCCCTGTGGCTCATCTATCTTAAAAATAAGGGTTATTTGGGTTATGCAAATGAGAACCACCTGCATAACATTGGTATCTTCATATTCGCATTCTCAATCTTTTGGACCTATCTCTGGTTTGCCCAGTATATGCTTATATGGTATGGCAATATTCCGGAAGAAACCGTTTATTTCAAGCACCGCGTGCAGGGCGCCTACAAGGGTATCTTCTTTATGAATATCATTATCAACTTCGTTTGCCCGCTGCTTATTTTAATGAAGCGTTCGGTTAAAAGGAATTATACGCTGATGACATTCATGGCAGTATTGATTATCTTTGGACACTGGATTGATTTTTACCAGATGGTTATGGGCAGCGTTCGCGAAAATGACGCCTCATTAAGCTGGTTGGATTTTGGAATAGCATCTTTGTTTATTGGGTTGATGATACGCTTTACAAGCAGTGCGTTAGCAAAAAAACCACTTGTTTCAGAATATCATCCTTTCTTAAAAGAAAGCATTGCTCACCACATATAGAATAATTAAACAGAAAACAGAAGCAGCATCATGTCAATGTTTTTTACAATAGCGGTTATAGTTTTAGTGTTTTTGATCATATTTCAAATAGCTAAAGCAAGCGAGTATGTATCAGTTATTAAAGGCGAAGAAAAAGCCCGTGCAGACCAAAATAAGGTAAACGGCTTTTTGATGATTGCTTTTTTAATAGCAGGATTAATCGGTGTATATTTTTGTAATAAGGTACTTTACCCTGACACATTACTTGCCCAGGAATCGGCAAGCGTACAAGGTGAAAAGGTAGATTCTATGCTCTGGATTACCATAGTAATTACGGGCGTTGTATTTTTTATCACCCAGATACTGCTGTTTTATTTTGGTTACAAATACCAGGAAAGCAAAAAGCGCGAGGCTTACTATTATCCCCATAATAACAAGCTTGAATTAATATGGACGGCAGTGCCAGCCATAGCGCTGACAGCATTAATTGTATTCGGCTTGAAAAACTGGTTTGCATTTACCGGCCCTGCCCCTAAAGAAGCTTTGCAGGTTGAGATTACCGGCAAGCAATTCGGCTGGATATTCCGCTATCCGGGAATGGATCAAACCTTTGGTAAAAAATATTATAAGCTTATTGATGACGCTAACAGTAATTCATTGGGTCAGGATTGGAAAGACGACAAGAATTTTGATGATGTTGTGGTTTCTCAAACCATGTATTGTGTTGTAAACAGGCCGGTGAACCTGAGAATTTTTTCACGGGATGTTATTCATGATGTGGGCCTGAGCGCATTCAGGTTAAAGCAGGATGCGGTGCCCGGCACTCCTACATCTTTGTGGTTCACGCCTAAATTTACCACCAAGGAAATGAAAGAAAAATTGGGAAAACCCGATTTCCAATACGAAATCAGCTGCGACCAGATGTGCGGTAATGGTCATTATTCAATGAAAGGCGTAATTGAAGTAGTAACCCAGGAGGAGTATGATGTTTGGCTTGCCCAGCAAAAACCAAATTATTACACTGTGTTCCCCGATAAAGACCCTTCCAATCAAAAGCCTCAACTGGCCATTGATAGCACAAAAACCACGGCCTCAGTAAAAACTGATGCTGTGAAGACAAAAATGTAATTGTATCAATACCCAAAAGGTATTTTATTATAAAATATTAATATCGAATTATTATGAGTAACGAAGCCTCTATGCACGCTGATACAGGTGTAAATGTTCCGGTTGAAGTGCATCATCATGACGAACATGTGCATCACCATCATCATGAAAGCTTTATTACTAAGTACGTATTTAGCCAGGATCATAAGATGATTGCCAAGCAGTTTCTTATTACCGGCATGATTTGGGCTGTAATAGGCGGTTTGATGTCTGTATTATTCAGGCTTCAGCTTGGTTACCCGGAAGAAAAATTTATGTGGCTGCAGGATTTAATGGGAAAGTGGTGGTTTGAGGATGGCCACTTAACTGCACAGGCTTATTACGCATTGGTAACAACCCATGGTACTGTATTAATATTTTTTGTGCTAACGGCAGGGTTAAGCGGTACTTTCGCCAACTTGCTTATTCCCTTGCAGGTGGGTGCGAGAGATATGGCTTCTCCTTTATTGAATATGCTGAGCTACTGGTTTTTCTTTTTAGCCAGCGTGATTATGTTTTCAAGCATATTTGTATCCACAGGACCTTTCAGCGGTGGATGGACGGCCTACCCGCCTCTCAGCGCTTTGCACGATGCCTCTCCTGGTTCACAGCATGGTATGGATCTCTGGCTGATAGCCATGGCGGTGTTTGTTGTTTCCTCTCTGTTGGGTGGCCTTAATTATATTGTAACTATATTGAACATGCGTACCAAAGGTATGAGCATGACGCGGCTTCCGCTTACAATATGGGGTTTGTTCTTTACGGCCATATTAGGTGTACTTTCATTCCCGGTTCTTTTGTCAGGCTTCATCCTGCTCATCTTCGACCGTAATTTTGGAACAAGTTTTTATCTTTCAGATATTTTTGTAGCTACCACCAATACAGCACTGCCAAACGAAGGTGGTAATGCTATACTTTTCCAGCACCTATTCTGGTTCCTGGGACATCCTGAAGTATATATTATTGCCTTGCCGGCAATGGGTATAGTTTCTGAAATAATTTCAACCAATTCAAGAAAACCTATATTCGGTTATATGGCTATGGTGGCATCTTTCTTTGCTATTGCCACGCTCTCTTTCCTTGTGTGGGCGCACCACATGTTTGTAACCGGATTGAACCCATTCCTTGGCTCCATATTCGTGTTGCTTACCTTGCTTATTGCAGTACCTTCTGCCATTAAGGTGTTTAACTGGCTTACCACATTATGGCGGGGTAATATCCGGTTTACGCCGGCTATGCTCTTTGCCATTGGTTTTGTAAGCATGTTTATTTCAGGAGGTTTAACTGGTATCTGGCTTGGTAATTCAGCCCTTGATATCCACCTGCATGATACTTATTTTGTAATTGCACACTTCCATCTTGTAATGGGCGTTGCATCTATGTTTGGTATGTTTGCCGGCATTTATCATTGGTTTCCTAAAATGTATGGCCGGTATCTTAATAACACGCTCGGTTATATTCATTTCTGGATTACAATGATTGGCGCCTACCTCATATTCTGGCCTATGCACTATGAGGGGCTTGCAGGTATGCCGCGCCGTTATTTTGATTATTCCATGTGGGTTAGCTTTAATCAGTTTGAAGGACTGAACCGGGTAATTAGTATTGTGGCTATTATTGTTTTTGCTGTACAGATTTTATTCCTGTTTAATTTCTTCTATTCTATTTTTAAGGGAAGAAGGGTAACCACGCAAAATCCGTGGGAATCAAATACACTTGAATGGACTACGCCAATACATCCCGGCCATGGCAACTGGGTTGGTGAAATACCTGAAGTGCATCGCTGGCCATACGATTACGGTAAAGACGGCCGTAATTTTATTCCACAGAATGTGCCTGTGGGAGAAAATGAGGATTCGCATTAATATTTTCAAACCATTATATTATGTCCCGAAAATTCTTCGGGACATTTTTTTTAACTGACATTTGCCGAGTGAAAATAAATAATACAGAATCCTCGTATAACCTGGTTTTAAAGGTGAAAGATTATTTTCAACTGATGAAGTTTACCCTAAGCTTTACGGTTGTTTTTACCTGTGTTTTATGTTATCTTATTGCACCCAATATAATTGAATACAATTGGCTATATATTACTCTTTTGTTTGTGGCGGGATTAATGGTAACCGGCAGCGCAAACGCCATTAACCAGGCGGTAGAAAAAGATACAGATGCTTTAATGAGGCGCACTGCTAAAAGGCCTGTTGCTGCCGGCCGCATGAGTATAAATGCAGCATATATCTTTGCTGCCGTTTCCGGTATTACAGGTATTTTACTGATGTACATCTTTTTTAACCCGGCTTCGGCCTTGCTTTCCGCTTTTAGTATTTTTCTGTATGCTTTTATATACACACCCCTTAAAAAACGCAGCTCTGTTGCTGTACTTGTAGGCGCTTTTCCGGGGGCACTGCCCTGCCTTATCGGCTGGGTCGCTGCAACGGGAATTATCAGCCCATTCAAAACATTTGAAGTAAACGGTATAAGTTATTCCAACGCGGCCGGATGGATTTTGTTTGCCATACAGTTTTTATGGCAGTTTCCACATTTCTGGGCCATAGCCTGGCTTGCCTTCACCGATTATGCAAAAGCAGGGTTTAAACTGCTACCCTCAAATGAAGGCCCCACAAGGTTTACTGCTTTGCAAAGCGTTTTATATGCAATTGCTATGGTGCCGGTGGGAATGCTCCCTTATTATCTTCATATAACCGGTTATATAAGTTTATGGATTGTGCTGGCTGCCAATATTTTTCTTTTAATTCAATGCATAAGGTTACTGGTAGAATTAAATGCAACAGCCGCAAGGCGTGTTATGTTCAGTAGTTATATTTATTTACCTATCGTATTCCTTTCATTGCTGGCCGATAAGGTTTAAGTGATGTTTAGATATCAGGCAATAAAGCAATCATCTATAAGCTGAAGTATCAATCCTGTTGCCCATGGTGCCCTGCATACGCTGCCAGAAGTTTTCACTTTGTGTAATGGGTACAAAGTTCTTGTTATATGCTTTGCTATAATCAATGGCAGGATCAATCATCTGTGGCTCCATGGCTTTTAGCGTATCAAAAATAATGGGTATAATTTCAACCTCCGGGCTTACCTTTTTTTGTACAAAACTACTTAGCATTTTGGCCTGGAAGGGATCTGTTGCAAGCCCTATTTTCTTAAACCCTAATTGCTTTGCCTTACGGTAGCCATAATAAATATTTTCAGTGCTGTGTTTGGCCAGCGTTTCGGTGTAAATATTCTTTTTGTTTATACCGATAGCTTCCGCATACAACGCCATAATCCTGGCTTCATAATAAGGTGTGTAAACAGAAGACCCGGAATACATAACGTTTCTGGCAACGCCATTATCAAGCAGATATTTTGACCAGTAAACCCGCGCTTTCATAATATCGCCCCATTTGCCAACGGCTGAATCAAATGGAATACCCGGTACAATAATGATGTCGCATACAAGCTGTTCTGAAGAATCAAGCATCCTTTTGGATGTTTTTGAAGAATAGGAACAGCCGCACAATACAAGAAAGATCAATATAAAACTTACTGTTTTGCCTCTGAATAAATACATGAAATAAATTTTATGTGCCGGCCCATGTTGCATTTTGCGCAATGTACCTGGCCACCGGAATCGTTTTTATTATATAGAATTGCAACATGTATTCCAAAAACCCGGAATTGTTCAGCATTCACCATGAACATAAATTTAATGCCCTGTTTCCATTTACACAGGGTTTACGATTAATAGTTCGACTTCACGAATAATATAAAGCAATCAGTTTATGAGCCTTCTGTTTCTACAGTGAGGCTTTTTTTATTTATTATTGCCGTTTAATTGCCTGGTTAATTTTAAGCTTGTTATATGAAAAAATTGTTCCCCGCTTTTGCTAAATGTTTTTTTGTGTTTACCGGATGCCTTCTCTTCTTTAGCCCAAAGTTATTGGCGCAGCCAAGTATTCGCGATGTGGTGGGTGCTTCCATATTCAAACTTGTTTGGGCAGATGAATTTAACCAGCCTGTTATTGATACCACTGCCTGGAATTTTGAAACAGGCGGCCAGGGCTGGGGTAATCATGAGCAGGAATATTACCAGCGTGATAATGCCTCAATTGAAGATGGCAATCTTGTAATAACTGCAAGGAAACAACAAGCAGGTTCCAATAAATACACCTCGTCGCGCATGACAACCGAAGGCAAAAAAGAATTTTTATACGGGAGAATAGAAGCCCGTATAAAAATGCCGGTGGGCCAGGGTTTCTGGCCTGCCTTCTGGATGCTCGGCGCAAATATTAAAACGGTTGACTGGCCGGCCAGCGGCGAAATTGACATTATGGAACACATCAATACCGATAGTCTTATTTACGGCACGTTGCATTGGGATGATAACGGCCATGTTTTTAAAGGCGATACGCTTTTGTCAACGCCTGCCCAATATCATGTGTATAGTATAGAGTGGGATGCTTCATCTATAAAATGGTATGTTGATAATACAGAATATTATAAAGCTGATATTACAGACGGGGCTAAATCCGAATTTCATAAGCCCTTTTTTATACTTCTGAATTTTGCCGTTGGCGGCGACTGGCCCGGGCAAAAAGTGGATGAAAGCTTATTGCCCGCAAAAATGTATGTAGATTATGTGCGGGTTTACCAACAACAATAACATCCTGTGAAAAGTTGCAGTATTAAGATTTATTCTTTCAACTTTGCAGTATGCAAAAAACCGGTGTTGGTATAAGGGTATTGAATTTTTTAGTGGATACTGTTCTCATCTTTGGAATTACTTACGGAGTTAGCGCCTGGTGGGATTTTCATGTTATGTACTGGAATTATCCGCCCATGCAGTTCTATACCATGTTTTTTATTATCCTGTTTATTTACTATACCATTTTTGAATCCATATTTAAACGTTCACCTGGTAAATGGCTAAGTAAAAGCAAGGTGGCAAATAGCAATGGCGGGAAGCCTGCGTTTTGGCAAATTCTTGTAAGAAGCCTTGTGCGCCTTACTATTATCGATTGCTTTTTTATTCCTTTTTTTGACGGCCCTTTACACGATTATCTCAGCAAAACAACTGTAATTGAAGCCTGATCATTGCAGTACTTTTTGTACTTGAGGCGCCAGCAATGCGGCCCACCTGGCATATTCTTTCCCCGAAGGATGTAATCCATCCAAAGCAATAAGCGTATTGTCTTTTTCAGCTTCACGGGTAAGCGGGGTAATATCTGTATAGCTGATATTATAAGATGAAGTAACAGCTTTATTAATCATATTAAATGTCTCAATTTCTTTGCTTATTTGTGCTGTATCCATTTTCCCTGCAAAAGGTGTAATGCTGTAATCAGGAATGGAAAGCACAAAAACATGTTCTTTTTTGTTGCCTGCCAATTCAATAGCTTTTTCAAGGCATGCAATAAAACGAATGCGGTAGCCCGCAGTATCCATCTGTTGATATTGATCGTTTACACCAATCAGTAAACTTACCACATCAAAAGGGTTTTGCGGGTTTTCCTGCGCAATACCATCCAGCAGGTTTTGCGTTGTCCAGCCCGTTATAGCAATATATTCCGGTTTTCTAAAAGGAATATTTTTCTTTTTCAGCAAGCTGATCGTTTGAGCGGGAAAGCGCTCCTCTTCGTTCACCGATTCCCCAATTGTATAAGAATCGCCCAACGCAAGCCAGAAAAAATTTTCTGCAGTTGATGAATCGCTCATGACAGTATCATTATTATGCGATGAAAAAATGGTGCTGCCGGAATTTGCAGGTACCGTGCAGCTTATAATTAAACCAAATAAAATTGTTTGTAAAACAACTAACAGTTGTTTTCTTTTTATGTGCATGCAATATCATAATTGAACATGAAAGAATGTGTTACAATAAGTTTTTAAAAATAATCAAAAGGCTATTTTTGCGAAAATCAAAAAATAAGAAAGATGCCTGAAAAAATTAAGGTTGCCAACCCCGTAGTAGAGTTGGATGGCGATGAAATGACACGCATTATATGGAAATTCATAAAAGACAAACTGATTCTTCCTTATATTGATGTTGACATTAAATATTATGATCTTGGTGTTGAACACCGCGATGCCACCGGCGACCAGGTTACGGTTGATGCCGCTAATGCCATTAAACAATATGGTGTTGGTATTAAATGTGCTACCATCACACCCGATGAGGCCCGCGTAAAAGAGTTTAACTTAAAACAAATGTGGAAAAGCCCTAACGGTACAATCCGTAATATTTTGGACGGCACTGTTTTTCGTGAACCCATTGTTTGTAAAAATGTTCCGCGCCTCGTGCCTAACTGGACGGCGCCTATTTGTATTGGCCGTCACGCGTTCGGTGATCAATATCGGGCAACAGACTTTCTTACCAAAGGCAAAGGCAAACTTACCATTAAGTTTGAAGGCGAAGATGGCAATGTAATTGAACACGAAGTATATAATTTCAAAGGTGATGGTGTTGCTTTGGCCATGTATAATACAGATGAAAGTATCCGCGGTTTTGCCCGCGCCTGCTTTAACCAGGCTATTATGAAAAAATGGCCTTTATACCTTTCTACAAAAAATACCATTCTTAAAAAATATGATGGCCGCTTTAAAGACATTTTCCAGGAAGTTTATGAGAATGAATTTAAGGCTAAGATGGATGAACTGGGCATTACTTACGAACATCGTTTGATTGATGACATGGTGGCCAGTGCATTAAAATGGCATGGTGAATTTGTTTGGGCTTGCAAAAACTATGATGGCGATGTGCAGAGCGATACGGTGGCACAGGGCTTTGGCAGCCTGGGTTTGATGACTTCAACTTTGGTTACACCCGATGGCAAAACTATGGAAGCAGAAGCTGCACATGGCACGGTTACACGCCACTACCGCGAGCACCAGAAAGGCAGGCCAACATCTACCAATCCTATTGCATCCATCTTTGCGTGGACACGTGGTTTGGAGTTTCGCGGCAAGCTGGATAATAACCAGGAATTGATTGATTTTTGCCATGCATTGGAGCAGGTTTGTATTGAAACCGTTGAGAGCGGTAAAATGACAAAGGACCTTGCTATTACCATTAAGCCAAAAGTGGAGCATGGCACAGATTATTTATACACCGAAGAATTTTTAGAAGCGCTTGACCAGAACCTGAAAAAGAAGCTGGGCAAGTAATTAAAGACGTATTACTAACAACAAGCCTTCTTTGTTACGAAGAAGGCTTTGTTTTTTAAAAAGCAAATATGAACTGGATTATTTTAATTATTGCCGGATTATTTGAAACCAGTTTTGCGTTTTGTTTGGGAAAAGCAAAACAGGCCACCGGTGTTGAAGTTTACTGGTGGTATGGCGGTTTTCTGATTGCGTTAATCATCAGCATGGTATTACTGATTAAGGCAACGCAAACCTTACCAATTGGAACGGCCTATGCGGTGTGGACAGGCATCGGCGCTGTGGGAACAGCTTTGCTTGGTATTTTGGTATTTAGAGAGCCGGCCGATTTCTGGCGTTTGTTTTTTATTGTAACGCTTATTATTTCTGTTGCCGGGTTAAAGTTTGTATCGCATTAGTGTTTGAATGACTTACGCGATCACAATAATTACACAGATTGATTAAGCATATTCAGCAAGCTGCTTTTATCTATCATGCCCGGATGCCGCCAAACAACGTTTCCATTCTTAAAAATCATAAAAGTGGGAACGGCACTTACATTATATTGAGATGCAATCTGCCGTTGCTTATCAATGTCAACTTTTACCACACGCACTTTACCTTCAACTGATTTGGCAACGTCTTTTATCACCGGTTCCATAGCCTTGCATGGGCCGCACCAGGCAGCAAAAAAATCAACCAATACCGGTTGTTGTGATTGAATTAACTGCGCAAATGATTCCATAAAATTGTTTTTATTGTTATGATGCTAAAGGCTTTAAATCCGGAAAGCCCTTTAGATTTATATCAATAATTGTGCATTTTATATTGCGACTGTCATAAAGTGCAGCCCGCTGTAAACTTTAGTATGTAAAGCCATCTTCATTTCTTATTTTGCCATAAACTTTTTGCTATGAAAATCCCGGCATTACTAATCCTTGTTTTAATGTTTGCAGCGCCGCATGATACGGGTGAAAATATAGTTGCCAGAATGCATGCAAAATATGCCGGCAAGTGGATGAAAAGTTTCACCTTCACTCAAACAACGGAAAGTTATCGCAACGATAGTTTAATTAAAACGTCCACCTGGTATGAACATATCATTTATCCTGATAAATTCCGCATAGACTTCGGCGATAAAGACAGTGGCAATGCTGCCATCTTTACAAAAGATTCTGTATACAGGTTTAAAAATGCAGCGCTGGTTCGCACTTACGGCAACGATGATAATCTCACTTTCTTATTGGGCGGTATGTTTTTCTACCCGCTTGATTCCGTAAAAATAATGCTGGGCCGCAGCGGTTATGACCTCAGTAAATCTTATGAAACGAAATTAAACGGCAGTGATGTTTATGTAATTGGCGCCGGCTCAAATAATGAAAAGTCAAACCAGCTTTGGATTGACAAACAAAAATTGATTGTGGTAAAATTTATCAGCTATAAAAATGGCGAAAAAGAAGAAGGTATTTTTTATAATCACAGGCAATTTGAAAATGGCTGGAGCGAAACGGCCTGCGATTTTTATGTGAATGATAAACTTGTTCAAAAAGAAAAATACTACGATTGTAAAGCCAATGAAGCAATCGATATTGGAATGTTCGATCCGCATAAGTTTATATTAATTCAATGAGAAGGAAACGCGGTCAGGCGTTTTAAACGGCCGGCCGGTATTGCGTTCTTCGTCTAACCGGAAGCCACTAAATAAAAACTACTTCTATTCATCAAGATCAAAATTCTTCACCTGCTGTTTCAAATTTTTAATCCATTTTTTCCATATTCTAAAGGATAAAAGAATTAGCTGGCACACAATTACCGAACTAAATACCAGCAGCAGCCCTTTCTCTTTTGTAAAAGTGATTACTGATGTGAAAAAAATAATTATTGCAAGGCTATAAAGGAAAGTGATAATTATTGAAGTAATGGAGAGTTGCTTTACTCTCATTAAATAATTCTGAATTGACAGTTTCAGGTTCGCTCCCCTGATGGGTCTTATTAGGGCAATATAACCGATAACATCATTGAAAAGGTACAATAACAAACCAATTGCCAATGATAGATTTGCATAAAAAGGCTTTTTATCACCGTCAAACCAATCGTAATAAATAAATAAAAAGAATACCAGCATAATCGTCTCAATCACCAGTTTTGTTCTTATTTTTTTTATAGACGGATGGTTGATCACCTTAGTCATTCGTTGTAATTCTCCTTCGCTTTTTAATTCTCCGCCAGCATTTTGCCAGCCTGATTTTAGATTACTTATTTCCATAATTTTCATTTTAATATTTGTTTCAGTTTATGTTTAATCCTGTTTAATCGCACACCTATGTTACTTTCACTCAAACCAGTTATTGCAGCAATTTCAGCGTAATTGAAGTCTTCCAGGTAAAGAGAAATGACGGCTTTTTCTGAATCGTTTAATCTTCGCAATGCCTGGAATAACCGCTCTTCATTTTGCGAAATGTTTTTTTCGTCAGCGAGATGAAGATGCTCGGGAAATTCCTCGTAATAATCAACAGCTATTTTTGATTTTCGGTAAACAGCGATCGCCGTATTCAAAGCAATCCTGTACATCCATGAACTTACTTTAGATTTACCTCTGAAGTCCGGATAAGATTTCCAAAGTTGATAAACTATTTCCTGGAATAAGTCTTCCTGGTCTTCTTTATTATCTCTATATAACCTGCAAATTTTATAGATGATATTTTGATAGTCGTGGATTAGTGCTACAAATTCCTTTTCCATACTATCATTCTTTTAGTCATTAAATATTTCTTTATAATGTTTTAAAATACATTGTATAATGCATAGGTTGCTTAATTAGTGTAAAATCTTACAGATTTATAAAATATTTTTAATAGCCGAATGCTTATTGAATTGCAGGATGGCAATTGATATAACGGGCAACATTAATTTGTTTTGACAACAGTATGGCCTACACTTTTTAAGTTTGCATTCAAACTTGTACATTCATTGCCATGGCAAAAAATGCAATCATAAAAACACCAATAGAAAAGCTCGGTTATAATTTTATAAAGCCGCAGTTTTTACCCGAAGGAAAAGATGAATATTATTTGCGCAATCTTCAAAACCGCAGCGGAATTAACTATCGTAATCTTACGGCTTATGAAATTGAAGCGCTTGTTAAGAACCGCAATGCCAGCGACGACTGGAATAAGATTTTAGTAAGCGATGCTTTCAACCCTGAATTGGTAAAGAACTGCAAGTTTTTTGGCCTTGTGCGTATTGGTAAACTCGAGCCATATTTTCTTGAGTTCAAGGATATGAAATATGCAGTTGGATTGTACAACTCAAATATTATAAGCTCCGATCTTGGCGATAATGTCTCGGTTGAAAATGTAAATTACCTGTCGCATTATATCCTTGGCAACGAAGTTATCATTGCCAACACAAATGAAGTAGCAACCACCAATCACGCAAAGTTTGGCAATGGTATTGTAAAAGAAGGTGAGCCGGAAAACATTCGTATATGGATGGAAATATGCAATGAAAATGGCGGCAGGAGCGTAATACCTTTTACGGGTATGCTGCCCGGCGATGCTTATTTATGGAGTAAATACAGGGATGATGAAGCATTGTTGCAGCGGTTTAAAGAAATAACGGAGAAGGAATTTAAAAAAGAGCGTGGTTATCATGGAAAGATCGGTGACCGCACAGTTATTAAGAATTCCGCTATTATCAAAGATTGCTGGATTGGTACCGATGCTTATATCAAAGGCGCTAATAAACTGAAGAACCTCACCATTCATTCATCAGAAGAAGCGCCAACACAAATTGGTGAGGGTTGCGAACTGGTGAATGGCATCATCAGCAAAGGATGCAGGATATTTTATGGCGTGAAGGCGGTACGCTTTGTTATGGCATCGCATTCCCAATTGAAATATGGTGCAAGGCTTATCAACTCCTATCTGGGTAACAATGCCACAATTTCCTGTTGTGAAGTGCTGAACTCCTTAATATTTCCTGCGCATGAACAACATCATAACAACTCTTTTTTATGCGCCGCTTTGGTGATGGGGCAAAGCAATATTCCCGCTGGTGCAACTATTGGTTCCAATCATAATTCAAGAGCAGCCGATGGTGAAATCGTTGCAGGGCGCGGGTTTTGGCCTGGCTTGTGCGTAAGCCTTAAACACAATTCAAGGTTTGCGAGTTTTACCATGCTGGTTAAAGGCGACTATTTGTATGAACTGGATATTCGCCTGCCTTTTTCATTAACCAGTTTAAATTATAAAAATGATACGCTTGAAGTAATGCCGGCTTATTGGTTTATGTACAACATGTACGCACTGGCACGCAATGAATGGAAATATAAAGACCGAGATAGCCGTACTGAAAAATTCCAGTTGCTGGAATATGAATACCTGGCGCCAGACAGCGTGAATGAAATGTTTACATCATTGCAATTACTTGAACTGTTTACAGGGAAAGCATGGCATGCAAAAAACAATAAAAATGATATTGATGATGATGAATGCATACAAAAAGGCAAACAACTATTGCAACAGGATGCTGCAGTTATTAATGAGCTGGAAATTGTGGCAACCGGTTTTGAAAATTCAAAACGCAAAACGGTTATAAGAAAAGCACAGGCCGCATATAATGCTTACAAAGAAATGATTTTGAACTATGGCCTGACACATTTAATTAAGTATATCGAAACAAATGATATAACGAATGCGCCAAAGCTGTTAGCGGCTTCTAGTGAAGAAGGCCGGAATGCAAAATGGTTAAACATCGGCGGGCAGTTAATGCGTGAAAAAGATGTGGAAGCGTTGAAGACGCAAATCAAAAATCAAACAATTAATAGCTGGGACGATCTTCATGAAGCGTATTATAACGAAGGCAAAGTTTATCCATTCAAAAAAACGCAGCATGCATTAGCTTCCCTGCTTGAAATTGAAAATATGCAGCCCGGAAATATTTCCAATAAAAGCATTATTGAATGGCTTGATAAAGCAGTAATGATTAATGAAAGCATCATGGAGCGCATTATTCAATCGAGAAAAAAGGATTATACAAACCCGTTTCGCAAAATGGTATATAATTCAGATGCGGAAATGAATAATGTAACGGGTAGCTTTAGCGGCAATAGTTTTATAAAACAGAAGCAGGAAGAACTGGAAAGCTTTCGGCAGCTTGTTCAAAAATTAAAAATGAAGTTTGAGTCTTAAGGCGGCCAGCGTATTTCTTTATTACTTTCAGTTACAAATTTTCCCTCATGAATTACAGGATTCTTTTAGAACAGGTACAAAATCATGTTGAACAATTATTTAAAACGCCTGATGCGTCCAATCTTTTATATCACAACTTAACACATACGCAAAAGGTTGTTGAGGCTGCTACGCAAATTGCCAATCATTATGCATTGAATGATCATGATTTTTTTATCGTGGTTACGGCTGCATGGTTCCATGATATTGGTTATTTGCATGCAACAGCCGGGCACGAAGAAATTGGCGCTGATGAAGCCGCCGCTTTATTAACAAGGCTTGATGTAAGTGATAATATAATTGAAAAAATTAGGCATTGCATATTGGCTACAAAATTGCCGCAGCATCCAACAAACCTGCTGGAGGAAATAATTTGCGATGCCGATTTATTCCATTTTGGAACAGATGACTTTTCAGACAATAACAAGCGCATGCGTAAAGAGGCCAATTTTCTTTACCGTAAAGATTTTACAAAAGAAGAATGGCGGAATAAAACAATAGAGCTGCTTAAAGCACATCATTATTTTACAGAATATTGCCGCAGCATTCTGAATGCAAAAAAGCAGGAAAACATGGAGCAGTTGTTGAACCAGCAATATAAAGCAGCCCTGAAAAGCAACAATGAAGAACAGGCTAAGCCTGATGTAACAGCCATTACAGAAAACAATAAATCGAAGAATGAAAAACGGCCCGACCGCGGGATAGAAACGATGTTTCGTGTTGCATCCAGTAATCATCAAAAGCTAAGCGATATGGCTGACAATAAATCGCATATTCTTATTACCGTTAATTCAATTATTATATCGGTGATAGTGAGTTTGCTGCTGCGTAAACTTGATGAGAACAATAATCTTATTATTCCTGCTATTATATTATTGCTGGTAAGTCTTGTAACAATTGTTTTGTCTATTCTTGCAACAAGACCTAATATATCAAACGGAACATTTACACAACAAGAATTAAGTAATAAAACAACCAATCTTTTATTTTTTGGCAATTTTTTTAAAATGAGTCTGGATAGTTATAAAGAAGGCATGCTGCAAATGATGGGCGACCGAGATTTTTTATATGGTTCACTAATAAAAGATATATACGCGCAGGGAGTGGTACTGGGGAGAAAATATAAACTGCTGCGTGCTGCCTATAATATTTTTATG